>DATLKS010000034.1:0-13002 GCA_035538255.1 Terriglobales bacterium | reverse complement strand
TATGCCCAGTGGGCGCCAAGAAAGATGCCGCAGGTGAGGAAACACCATGTAACCATCGTCCATCGGCGGGTGATGTGAATCCACTTCTCGCCCGGGTACTTCATGATGAGAGCGCCGAGAGCAAAAGCAAACGGCACAGCAAATCCGACATAGCCGAGATAGAGCATCGGCGGGTGGATCACCATTTCGGGATATTGAAGCAGGGGATTGAGGCCGTTGCCATCCGCCGGAGTGGCGCCGCGAACCAGTGAAAACGGAGTAGCCGCGAAATTCAGGAGAAGAAGAAAGAAGAGTTGGACGGCGGCAAGAATCGTCGAGGCGTAGGCCGTAAGCTTCACCTCCACTTTGTGGCGCAGACGCAATACAAGACCATAAGTGCTCAGCAGCAGCGCCCAGAAGAGCAGCGACCCTTCCTGCCCTGACCATAAAGCTGCAAATTTGTAAGGTGTTGGCAGATCGCGATTGCTGTGGTGAAGGATATAAGCGACGGAGAAATTATTATTCAGCGCCGCCCAGACCAGAGCAAAAGCCGCTCCAGCTACCGCCACCCAGGTTGCAATGCCGGCGCGCCGCGCGGTTTCCGACAGCCGATCACTCGGAATGCCAACAGCCTGCCAGCGCAGCGCGACCATTCCCGCCAGCAGGCAATACGCGCTTAGGACAAGCGCGAAGATGAGGGCAAAGCTTCCAAACTGCGGCATGGCTAGGCGGAACTTAGCGTGGGAGGAGTTCCGAAAGTCTTAATTCTACCCTGCTTTTAGGAAGATACGGAGTAGCAAACGCTCCAATCGCGACTCAGAAGGTATCAGGCGGAAGAACATCTTCGTGTTACCACCGACTCGCTTTGGCGAGAGGTGCCGCCAGTCGCTATGCGGACCTGCGAACCGCCGACTGAACCAGACCAATAAGTTCGGGGGGAGGACATGGCTTTTGGCGGAATACAACGTTGAGACCTTCGTATTCCTTTTCTACCTCCGGCATTCCGCTGATGACGATCACCGGCACGCCGGGATTGATCTCGCGCAGCATGCGCACGAACTCCGACCCGGTCGCTTGAGGCATGATGTGGTCTGTAACGATCACTCCAACCTGCCTGGAGTGCGACAAGGTGCGAAGGAGAGCAAGAGCGCTCTCGGCGCTAGTAGCGACCTGAACTTCCAGTCCGGCTTGGCTTAGAACTTGTTGCCGCGCCGAGAGCTGAATCGGATTGTCATCCACCAGCAGTACGGTATTGCTCAACGCTCCTGCCCTTTCGCTTTCCTTACCGGCAGCGCGAATTATCTGCGGCCTCGCAGTTCTGCTTCGGCGCGGAACCAGTCATCGGTGTGACTGCCGCCCCTTCCGCCCCGCTGCATGTAAAGCTCATAGGCGCGACGACGGATCTGCTCTTCACTGACGCTTGGGTGCACGCTCGTGTCCGTTGCGCGGGAGGTGAACGGCGCGTTGTTCGAACTTTTATTCTCGGCAGCGGAGCTGGTCCGCAGCGCAGAGTTCGGGGTGTTCTGGTTTGAGGCGATGGCGGTGCCGTTGGTCCCGGCGTCACCGTTTGCGCCGGCCGCCTTCTTACTGGGACTTTTTGCTCTTGGCATGGATGATCTTCTCCAAGTTTTGGGGTTTTTTGGATGTTGAGCGCCCATCGGCAGCGCGAAGATCACAACGACCTCCACAGATGGCACAACACAACACTGCCATTCTAGCAAGCTGAGATGTGGAAGGGGAGACGAGTTTGAGAGAAGCTGTCAGCAATCAGCTTCGGCCCAAAGCAATCAACGGCAATAGCGGACATCAGATTCCAAAGTAGATGGCGCATCACCTTGAGAGTTAAGAGGATTACCGGAACTCAAGACCTTAAGAAACGCCGTAATCTTTCTTTTCCTAATGAAAATCGTGCGAGCGAGTAGCTGCATCAGTAATTTCGAGCTTGTCCACACGCATTGCTTTTACCGAGATTACATTTTCAACGTTTTGCAAAATGCCTTCGATCAAAAGAAAACGCTCATGAATAACCAATAGCCGGTTCTGGTCGTACAGATCAGGCGTAATGATCGCGTTGGAAATCCCAGTTTCATCTTCAAGGCTAAGAAAGATAAAGCCATTGGCAGTTCCCGGCCGCTGTCGCGCAATTACGCAACCGGCGATGCGCACAACCTGTCCATGCTTTATGTAGCGGAGATCGGTGGCGCGAATGACGCCCATTCGATTCATCTCCTCACGCCTGTAGAGCATCGGGTGCGGTCCAACGGTGAATCCAGTGCCGTGATAATCGGCAACCAGTCGTTCTTCTGCAGTCATTTGAGCAAGCGGAGAAGATGAGTCGGATTCCTTAATCTGCGCGAGTAGAGGTCCCTCGACCCAGGCTGCCCGCCCTATCTGCCATAAGGCATCGCGACGGTGAAGTTTGCCTTTTGTAGAGACGCAGGATGCTGTGTCTCCTTCTGTCGAAGTAACAAGATCATCTGAGCATTTAAATTTGTCATCCTGAAGCGCTTCTCTTCCATCCCGGTTTGCGCGAAGGATCTCACGCGATGCTTCCGGCTTAATTGCCGCCAGTGTGGTTCTTCCACCATAAATTCCACCGGCATGGGCCCCCGAGCCTCGAGAGTGCACTTCAGACTTAAGCCTTCCGCGAGATCCTTCGGCCAAAAAAAGGCCTTCAGGATGACAAACTAAACTTTCTTCTTTTTTTGTTAATCCATTAAGCCCCTTCATATCGCTGAACGTTCCACCGATCTTGTTCAAAGCGCCAATTTGCGCCAACATGTTCAATTCATTGCGGCGTAATTCAGGAACCCGCCGCGCTAGATCGTCCACTGACGAGAATGTCTTACTTTTCCGTTCGCGCACCAAAGCTTGTGCCGCGTCTTCCCGTAGGCCGCGAACATAGCGCAAGCCGATTCGCAAAGAGATTCTGCAGTTATCACGATTATGCGGAGCGTCTTCTCTGCACTCGCATTCCAGTGTGCATGGCCATTCCGAGCGAGTGACATCTACCGGACGAACCTTCAATCCATGCCGCTGGGCATCTTTAATGATCGTTGCCGGATGATAGAAGCCCATCGGCTGGTTATTCAGAAGCGCCGCCGTAAACGCTGCCAGGTAACGGCATTTGAGATATGCGCTCGCATACGCCAGCAGAGCGAAGCTGGCGGCGTGCGACTCGGGAAAACCGTACAGCGCAAAGGAGACGATTGATTGCACAATTTCATCCTGGGCTTCTTTGGTAATCCCATTTTGGGTCATACCAGTACGCAAACGCGTCTCGATAGCTGCCATTTTTGCCTGCGAACGTTTATTGCCCATGGCGCGGCGCAGCTCTTCCGCCTCGCCTCCAGTGAAGTTGGCGACGACCATGGCCATGCGCAGAAGCTGCTCCTGAAAAAGTGGTACGCCGAGAGTTCGTTTCAACACCGGCTCGAGCGATGGATGCGCATAGCGCACGGGTTCAAGCTCCTGCCGGCGTTTCAAAATGGGATTCATCATCTTGCCGACGATTGGACCAGGACGGATAATCGCGACTTGAATGACAATGTCATAAAAGCATCTCGGCCGATTGCGCGGCAACGCAGCCATTTGCGCGCGGCTTTCAACCTGAAACAATCCGACAGTGTCGGCGCGCTGTAGAGCTTCATACACTAGATCGTCTTGGGGAAGTTGGGCGAGAGCAACCTTATGGCCGTAGTGTTGCGGAATCAGCTCGATGCAATCTTCGAGCACAGCCATCATGCCCAGTCCCAGTAAATCAATTTTGATCAGATTCAAATCGGCACAATCGTCTTTGTCCCACTGCACTACCACGCGTCCGGGCATGCTGGCAGGTTCGAGTGGAACTACGGAACTGAGTTGTCCCTGGCAGACGACCATACCTCCGGAGTGCTGCCCGAGATGTCGAGGAAGGTCCTGCACGCGCAGCGCAAGGTCAAGGAATTTCGAGATGCGCGGGTGACGCAAATCGAATCCGGCATGGCGGAACTGATGCTCCATCGTGTCAGTGGGGCCGCGCCACTCCCACGAACCGACCAGCGCCGAGAGCCGCTCCAATGTCTCGGCATCGAAACCGAGCGATTTACCCACTTCGCGTGCTGCCGAGCGTCCGCGATAGGTGATTACGTTGGCGGTCATCGCCGCCCCGTGCGTTCCATATTTGGCATAGAGGTGCTGGATCACGCGCTCGCGTTGGTCGCCGCTGGGCAAGTCGAGATCGATGTCCGGCATTTCGCCACGCTGCTCAGAGAGAAATCGCTCGAAGAGCAATTCCATGCCGACTGGATCGACAGCAGTGATGCCCAGCGCATAGCAAACGGCGCTATTGGCCGCCGATCCGCGACCTTGCACTAGAATGTGCTGCTCCTCGCAGAAGCGCACGATGTCCCACACGATGAGGAAATAGCCAGGTAGATTGAGGTGCTCAATCAGCGCAAGTTCGCGTTCGATCTGCTGACGAGCGCGCTCGCGCAGCTCCGGAGACTTTTCTCCATAGCGCTTGTTCATCCCTTCGCGCGTACGCTCGCGAAGAAATGACATCATCGTCTCGCCAGCAGGGACGGGATACTGTGGAAACTCGTACCCAAGGTCTTTAAAGGTGAACTTCAGTCGTTGTGACAGAGAAACCGTGTTTGCGATCGCTTCCGGCAGATCAGCAAAGAGCTGTTCCATTTCGGCAGGTGTGCGGATGAAACGCTCGGAGTTGATGGAGAGCAATCGCCCGGCATTTTCCAGTTGCCGATGATGGCGAATACAAGTAAAGACGTCGAGAATCTCGCGTTCTCCGGCAGTTGCATAAGCAACGCCATTGGTTGCGAGCAGAGGAAGGCGCAGCTTGCGGGCAATCGCGACTGCCGCCTGATTGCGCGCCTCTTCACGGCGATCGAAGTGACGCTGCAACTCGACAAATACATTTTGCGGACCGAAGATGCGCATCATGCGTTCGACTGTGCACAGTCCTTCTTCATATCCGCCGCGCATGAGCGCTTCCGCTAGAGGTCCCTCATCGCCGCCGGTGAGACAGACGAGGCCGCCGGCATGTTCCTCAAGTTCTTCGATCCGCGCAGCGCTTTCTTCTTTTTTTGCACGCAGTTTTGTGCGCGTGATTAGTCGGCAAAGGTTTTGATATCCAGTACGCGATTCTGCGAGCAAAGGATAGCGAACCGGTCCTGCCTCGCCAAAGAGAATGTCATCAACCGTGACTTCCGCGCCAATGTGAGCCTTCATCTTGCATTTCTGTGCAGCCAGATGAAACCGCGGCGCGCCATAGACGCCGTTGCGATCGAGCAGAGCCATCGCCGGCATTCCATAATCGGCACACACGCCGATGAGAGCTTCGGGCAGAGAAGCGCCTTCGAGAAAACTGAAAGCAGAGCGGGAGTGGAGCTCGATGTACATAAGCGCTGGCTACTAGGTGCTAACTCCTAGCCTTGCTGCCTATAAACGAATCACAGCCAAGAGCTAGTAGCCAGTGGCTAGCAGCCTTTAATCAAATGTGCTTTCCACATACCATTTCGACGAACTCAGATCGCGATACATCCTTACCAGCCACGGACTGGATTCTTCCGTTCTAAGCTCGAGATCCCACTCGTCGCGAGTCCATGCCTGTTCTGTCCACCAGCCGCCGTTGTTACGCCAGGGGCCTGCAGCGGCGGTTACCTGGTGCGCCTGTCCTCGCAAGAATATGCGTGTGGGCACGCCCTGTTTGATTTGTACTTTGGCCTGCAGCGGCGGACGAAAGATGCGTAATGCAGTCTTATGTGTTTGAGACTGCCTGTCATGTTTCGTGCTATCTACATTTGGCCGGAATGGATGCATGCGGAAAGCGCTCGGAGCATGCGTATCCAGCAATTCCGGTGAGCCTACGCGATCGTCGCCGACTATGCCGCGAATGCGAGCAAGTATCAGCTCAAGTCGTTCCGGAGCCGGTCCGCGCGGCAGGAACAATCCTGCTTGCGCGAAGCGCGGAGGCGCCGCTTGGGCCGCAAGAAAGATTTTTTTCACAGGTCCCTGCGGAGGATGCGCCGAAAGATCGAGCTGCAGCAGCTTCAGAAAAGTACGGCTGTCCTGCATGGGAACAGGAAACTGGAATGTGCGCTGATGAACGCTCTTGCTCGCTTCCTGTTCTTCGGCGGATTGATCTTCATATCCAGTGAGCTCCAAAGCGAGACGTAATTCGCTGGCAGCGAGAGAGCGGGCTTTGAGACGCGCGCACATCTGCTCGAGCAGCCGATTCAAGATGAATGCCAGCGGCTCGAGCAATTCAACCGCATCTTCAAGCTCGATAGCCTCCTCGAATTTTGTAACAGGTTCAACAGGAACGAGCGTGCGCTCCGCTCGTCCTTGTGCCAGCTTCTGAAGGCGCAGACCTTCTTGTCCTAAACGCTGGCTGAGAGCAATCGTGGGGAGAGCGGCAAGTCCGCGAAAATCGCGAATACCCCAGTGCTCCAGAGTTTCGAGCATCTCTTCCGATGGCTGCAGCAGGTGGATCGGCAATGTGCCGAGCCGTTCGGCTTCAGTGCCGGGTGCGATCACAGTTACACCGGAGAAGCCACGGGCCGCATGCATAGCCGCATCAGGATTACTGGCCACAGCGATATTTGCTGTAAGTCCCATATTGGAAACACGGCCGACGATAGTACGCGCGAGCTTTGCGGGTGGACCGAAAAGGCGCTCGAGTCCAGAGACATCGAGGATTACGGTATCGCTGGGGCTTGTCTTGCCATCTGCAGTTGCGATTTGCTGGTTTGTGTCTTCCACGCGCGGAGAGAAGGCATGAGCACAGTCGAGCAGCGCATCGCGTGCGGCAATTTCCTGCGTGAGCGATCGGCGCCGCAAATGCGCAGTGGGACAAGCTTCAGCCTGAAGCTTTGTCATGCCGATAGTGATTCCCGCCTCGCGCCCTTTGACATTGGCGGCGATCACCGTGAGCATCGGCGGCGTGCCGTCGAGTACTGCCACTGGTGTTTTGCGCAATTCCGGCGTAGTACGCAAGAGAGCTTCGACAGGAAAATCAGGAACGAAGATGCAAGCAAAGAGCATGGCTAAAGCCTGGGGTGAACACGAAGGACAAGAAGGTTTAATTCGGAAGCGGGATTGCCTTCGTGTACTTCGCGTTGACCGGGACCTGCACGGAGTGACGCTCCGGCCGTGCGGAAAACTTCTGGATATGGCGCAAACTTCGCGAGCGTGCTACCTGGAGATGCACGTGAACTGTCTCAAGCAGACGCGCGCGCGGAGTGTTCCATCTCTGCGGCGTTTCAAAAGAAGACGCTGGTGTTTTTTCAAACGGTATGGCTATGCCTTGCGCAGTCACACAAAATGATGGAGCAGCATTGCCGGAATGTGTGGCCATTATGGTTCCGCATTCCGCAGCTTCGCTCCAGCTTGCCTGCGGCGTCGATAAATCCATCACCAGCGTGGCGCAGCTTTTTGCGTGCGGAAATTGTTCAACGACCATGAATGCTGTGGATGTGTTCTCCACTGCACGCCGAAAGCGGAACCAGGATGTGAGCGGAATCCGCCGCGCTGCTGAGACGGGTATGTCTCCAAGATCCAAAACCACTACACCGAATCCGCCCGCTTGCAGCAGAAGGTCAGTCGATTTGAGGGCCTGGTTCAATTTGGAGCATTCTTTCAAATCGGGTGATCGAGTGATCGGATGATCGGGTGAAGTGAAATCTGGAGCCGCTTTTTGCCAGCAGGAAGGATTGATCGAGGCAGGGGAATGCTTCACAAATGACTGCTGATTGCTGACTGTCAGCTTTGCTTTACCCGATGATCCGATGACCGGATGACCCGATTCCTTGCACCGTACCCATAGCAACTTCCCAAGGTCCACACCCGCGTTGGCGGCTGACTGCGGATCGAAGGCGTCGCTCGCATCTACCAAAGCGCAGATTGCACCGCGCTGTATGCATTCGGCTAAAAGGCTGAGCAACACACTGGTGCGCCCAGAAGAAGCTAGACCGCAAATTTCTGTTAAGCAACCGAGTGGAATGCCTCCGGTAATAGTGTCCACTGAAGCAAAGCCTGTTAGCACCCTCTCCGGTGTCGGGCGCTGGGGCGGAGTCAGAGCGCGGGGAATGCGATTTTCCAGCGTCAATTCAATACGATTGCGTAATTCTGTAGCAGCACTAATCATGGGCAATTCCGCATTGCAGAGCTTTATTTTCGCTTTATATTCGCCTATGAGTGGATTTTGCTCCCCGGTTTTATGGTTGTCAAGAGCGGAAAGTCTGGAAAGAAATTGGTTGATGCCCACTTAGAGGGCACTTGGAGCGCGTATTTAAAAAAACGAAATGAGGAACTCTCAAAATCCGTTGACTTGATCCAAATGCAGCAGTACTGTTTTCGGCAGTTACCCCTTTTATTTATATGTCCTGCAGGCGAATTCTCGCTTACGGCGAAGACCCTCTAGTCATCTCTACGCGTGCCATGATTTTGCAGCGCGCAGGATACGAAGTTGTACACACCACACGCACATCCGATTTAGCGCCGCTGCTTCGCGGCATTTTTTTTGATCTGCTTTTAATCGGCGACTCGCTGCGGACGCACCCGAACGTCCGCCTGGCCCACAGCTTGCGGGAGCAGTTCCCAAAACTGCCCATTGTGATGGTGCAGGACGAAAAGGAAGATCGCGATTCCTGGTCTACAGCATTTGTCAGCAGCAATCCCGAGCAGATGCTCAGCGAGATCGATCAGATTCTCGAAGAACACTATAGCAAGCCGGTCGCCAGTGAACCGGCCGTCGCAAACGCAAGAGCAATGCACATCGCTGCCGGCCAGTAATCCAGTTTTGAGCACGTATCGCGACGCAGCATGCTGCGCTCAGCCAGCAGGAGCTATACCGATAATTCCAGGGCCATTTTCTTGTAGGCGAGCATGATGTCTGCCTTAGTGATCATGCCCAGCAACTGCTTTTCGTCGCGGCGGGAGACCACCGGAAAGTTGGCGAGATGGAATTCGCGCATGCGTTCGACCACTTCGTGCATCGTCTGGTCAGGAAAGGCATATTTCACATCGCGGGAATAGACGGCTGAAACCTGCACGTTGCCGCGTTCGCATCGTTCAATATTAGTGATATCGGACATGCTGACGATGCCGGTCAGCTCGCCATCTTCATCCAAAACGGGCAGAGCAAATACCTCGCGCGCAAACATGATCTCCTGCACGGATTCCAGCGTGTCTTTTGGTGAGACCCCAGGGATCTCGTTCATCACTTGCGAAACTCGGACGCCGGAAAGAATGTGCAGCGGAGGGCGGCGGTTCTCTCTTTGTCTTCGGAATTGGAGGAGAAGGATTCCGATCTGAAGAAGAAGAATCAGGGTACTGAGGCCCAGGACGACCAACGAATAAGTATTAGAGGACAAGTGAAACTCCCAAACCGGGATTGAGTCCGAGTGGGGGCTACGATCTCTGCTTGGTGCTTTATAACTCGATTCGTATCATTCTGGACATTGAAAATATTTATTTTCGCCATATTGGGCTAACCGAATAAAAAACGCAGGTATTTATCCCCTAGCGATTTCTGGCCGATTGAAGCCGCTTTCAACGCCTGAATCGAGCCACGAAGCCCACCAGCAAGGTGCCCAGACCGGCAAGACCAAGCAGTGGCAAGACGGAAGCCGTCTGGGGAAGCTGAGCGTTGCTCGATGCTGTGCCGCTCTGACTCTCAGCCGCTGAGTTCGAGGCCTCAGACTTGGGATTGGAAGACCCAGAAGCGTGTGTTGCACTGTTCTGGTTGATGTCGTTCCCAGTGCCGGTGCTTTGATCAGCCCGTGGACTCGATGTGCCAGGCGTCCCCCGGTCAGTTTGAGACGTAGCCGAAGTGCCGCTGCTCCGATTTGGAGCTGCAGAAACGCCAACACCCGTCGAAGCGCCAGTGGCAGTAGCCTGTGCTCCCATCTGATCGTTACCGGAGGCGCTGTTCTGGTCAGTCGGATAGGCGTTGTTGGCGCCACTGTGGGTTGAGCTCTGGCTGTTCGCATTGGGTGTGCTTGGATTTGCTGAATTGCTGCCGACTGAGCTGGAGTTTGCAGGAGTGCCGGTCGCCCCCGTTTGGCTGGTGCTGCTTTGATTCGCTCCCGCCGAGTTCGTCCCGCTCGTCGTCGTGGAGCTCTGATCTGAAGGTACGGTTGAGCTGTTTCCGGTCGCGCCGGAAGCATTCGAAGGATTCTGATTGGTGCTAGCCGCACTGCCGTTGCTGCCACTCTGAGCACCGCTGCTGCTGGTTGTCTGACTAGAAGGCGAAGCCTGATCGCCCGGTGTCCCTGCTGTGCTTGCGGTCTGCGCTGCAGCAAGGCCTAACATCAGCAGCAGAGCCGGAGAAAGTAACCATGTCCTCTGCATTGAACTGCTCCTCTGATTCCCGTAAAAAGCTTGGTATTTTTTCGTGTGCTGTAGGGTTCGATGCGAGGAGGACCTCGGGGATGCCTTCGTCAAGCGGTGTGTAGAGACGCAGCATGCTGCGTCTCCAGGGTTCTGACGTTAATGTGTGTAGCGCAGTGCCGACAGAGCCTGTCGAAACTGCTGGCGATAGTTGCGGCTCATGGTTAGCTCTTTTCCATCCGTCAGCTTGACCATGTAATCTCCATGCGGAAGTGGACGGAACTCACGCAGACACTCGATGTTGATAATCGTGCAGCGATGGATTCGCACAAACTGCCTGGGATCCAACTGCCTTTCGAGATCGTTCATGGTTGAGCGCATACGGTGCTGATGCGCTCCGCAATGGACGTGGATGTAGTTCGCCGCTGATGTAAAGCAATCCACATTCTGAACTTTCTGGAAAAAGATACGGTCACCATTGCGGAGCGCCAGGCGCTCTAGATATTGCGCGCCATGCACTGCAAGGCCAGGGAGCCTCTCAGGGCGTGGTACATCGTTCAGCACGGAAAGCCTGTTGCGCTCCATCTGAACGCGGAGTTTGGCTCGCTCAACCGCCTGCAGCAATCTGTGGGCTTGAAACGGCTTAATGACGTAATCGGCGGCATGGGCATCGAAGGCGCGGGCGGCGAATCGATCCAGGGCGCTGATGAAGACCACAGCGGGAATCTTACCGCTGCTCGATTCGACGATTTGAAAGCCATGCACGTCGGGAAGCTGCACGTCCACAAAGAGCATGTCCGGCGAGTGTTGCTCGATCGCGGCCAAAGTTTCGTTCCCAGTAGAGCACTCGCTCACAATTTCAATCGAGCCATCATCCCCAAGCACTCGCGAAATTGCCTGACGGGCAGAAAGCTGATTGTCGGCGATTAGTGCACGGAACCTTGACTGGGCAAGCGCGCTGGCGCGAGTTGAGTTGGTTGCCATAACGTCTTTAGAACCTCATCGTTCTGTAATGTGTTTGTGTTCCGGTTCACCGCTACGGCAGTACCGGGTGCGTGATTAAGTTCGACAGGTGAGCGCGGATCGGCCACTGGATGTTCAGCGATCCATTTTTGGGAACTCAGTTGAGCGCTCTTGAGCTGGTCTTCGGTGAGCTCGCGTCCAATGACTGAAAACCTCTTGCGAAATTGCTGAGGAATGGAAGTCTTCGAATTTTGCGCAGACAGATACCAGGAATAAGCGGCTGTCGGATCGATCACCATTGCACAACCGATCAGATTGCACAGCGCCAGGTTGAGATAGCTTTCTTCGTTTCCTCGTTCTGCTGCAGCAGAAAACAATTGCATGGCCTGACGCCGATCCTGACGGACGCCTCTGCCCTGCAGGTACAGGCTGCCGAGATTGTTCTGAGCGGCTGCGAATCCCTGCTCAGCAGCTTTCTGGTAGTACTCGGCCGCTTTTTTGGCATCCGTGCTGACACCCTGGCCATTCTCGTAGATGATTCCCAGAATGAAGTTAGCGGAAGCGAGTCCATGCCGCGCTGCGCGCTTCGCCCATTTCACCCCAAGCTCAGGGTTGGACGGCGCAATATCGCCTTTCATATAGGCGAGCGCAACAGCGATTTGTGACACTTCGAGCCCAGATGTCGCCGCACGCAGCAGCAGTTCGAATCCGTGCTCTCCGTCCTTGGCCACGCCCCAGCCGTTGGTGTATGCGATGCCAAGATTGTGAAGGGCCATCGGATATCCAGTGGCAGCACCACGTTGAAACCAGCGGACAGCTTCTGTGTCGCTGTGCGCAACTCCACGTCCGAGCAAATAAAGGACTCCGAGATTCGTCTGCGAGTCTGGATCGCCCTGGTCAGCGCCTCTTCGATACCAGCGTGCCGCCTCTTCGTAATTGACGTTCCCGGTTCGGCCCAATGCGTATGCTCTTGCTATCCTCTGTTGAGCACTTAAAGAGCCACTCTCGGCTTTGCTCAATAGCTTCTGTAGTTCGGGTTCACTCATGGACGGGAGGTCAGCGGAGCGCAGCGCGGGAACTAAGGTAAGCCCCATCGTCAAACAAGCAACTAGCGCCACTCGTTGCGAGTGCGAGTGCCTGCACGTAAACCTGAGCCCAGAACCGTCAACGCGTGTCATCCTCCACCGCCTGAAAACGAAAGAGGCTGTCGGCATCCCTTTGCGTCAGGATGGCGACAGCCTCCGATTTATTTCGGTCAGCTCGTCTGCTAGCTGAATTTGATCTTCTGTCTTGAGACCTCTACCAGAACGGGAATTCCGTCCTGAATCTTCAATCGTTCTATCTCTCCGTGGCCCATCTCTTGGCAATAACGCACGAATGCCATCCAGGCCGGATGAAGCGATGCTTCACGCCCGCTCTTGTCAGGAGTCGTTCCGTTTTGGCGCGACTCCGGCGCAATTTTGCGCTCATTCATCCAGACTCCGTCTGGTTGCTGCTTGTAACTTTGACGGTGCGGTTCAGATTCGGTTAGCAGAGCACCGCCACGACACTATTGTTCCGTGATTTGGCAATCGATACGCCAACAGATGTTCGGAAGTTCCGCCGCGATGCTGTTTCTGGAGGATTAGTTGGGATAACTTGCATCGAGCTTCCACGTGTTCGTTTTCGACAAATCTTGTGCGAATCCGAACAGCCACCCGATCCCGTGCCTTTGCACAACAGACAACA
>DATLKS010000033.1:0-2827 GCA_035538255.1 Terriglobales bacterium | reverse complement strand
GCGCAATGGAGTCGACTAGCGCAGAGACTCGCCCCAAAGACGAAGAGGCTTACGACTTGTATTTGCGCAGTCTGGCCATGTCTCACGACGGCACCGCCAACAAAGAAGCCATCGCAAGCCTGGAGCGAGCCGTAGGGAGGGATCCCAGCTATGCCCCGGCTTGGGCAGTCTTGGGTCTCCGCTACTATTACGATGCGCAATACACGGGCGGGGGAAGCGAGATGTATCAGCGTGCGGAGTCGGCGTTCGAGCGAGCGCTGGCTCTCGATCCCGATATGACGGTCGCGGCCGGTCAACTGGCGACTTCACGGGCAGATCTCGGGGACCTCGAAGGCGCTTACCGGCAGGCCCAGGCCATACTCAGGCGTCGCCCGGACAGCGCTCATGCGCATTTCACATTTGCCTATGTCCTGCGCTATGCCGGATTGCTTCGAGAAGCCACCCAAGAATGCGATGCCGCCCTGCGCCTAGATCCGGGAAACTATCAACTGCGTTCCTGTGCGGTCGCCTTCTTGGAACTGGGAGAAACTGAACGTGCGCGCACATTTCTGAATCTGGATGTCGGATCGGATTGGGGGAACTACCTGACCGCCACGACGCTCATGCGCGAAAGCAAGCTGGCTGAGGCGCGTGAGGCTGTACAGCGTCTCTCCGACAATCCCTTTTACCAGCGCAAGTTCCTGGGAGCGTGCTTGCAAGGCAGCTCAGGCAGCGAATTCGATCGCCTCTCCCAAGAGGTGGAACCATACCTGTCAGCGATCCCGGATCCTGAACCGCGTTATTACCGGGGAGCACTCCTGGTTTTTTGCAATCAACCGCAAATTGGTTGGCGGATGATTGAGAGCGCGATCCAAAAAAACTATTGTACGTTCGAAGCACCGCAGAACGACCCGCTATTGGCGAAATCGAGACAAACTGCCGAGTTTAGGAAATTGTTGTCCGAAGCCAAAGTTTGCCAGGACAAATTTCTTTCAGAACGCAACAAGAATTGATCCGCATCGCGGCTACCGTTTGCAGTCAGTGGCTTGTCAAATGGCCTCATGAACACGGACCTCACAACTTCCGGATGACTCGGAAGTTAGGGCTGAGAAGCCGACTCGATACCAATCCGGCCCGACTTCCTCGAAGCCCGTTCTGGATAGTTTCCGAGTTGCCACACGGGAATTAATGTTGGCGGCCACAGACGGATTTCCCGAAGGCTGCTATCGCCGCCCGTGCCTGTTCATTAACGGACACCCTCCGCTGAAACCGGACAGACAATTCGGTTCCCAGATACCTGCGAGGTCCCGCAAGCCGCTTCGTTCTCATAAAGTTGCGGTCACGTCACTTTGGCTCCCGAATTGCGCTTCTTGCCACGGAGCCGTATCCTCACCCGGAGGCCGACCATGACCACCCTACTCCAGGACCTGCGATTTGCGATTCGCGTTTTGCGCAAGTCTCCGGGCTTCACAATCGCCGCTGTTTTGACGCTGACCATGGCCATCTGCGCAAACGCCGTCGTTTTTAGTGTTCTGAACGGGCTGATCCTTCGTCCGCTGAATGTGCCTCAGGCGCAGAGCCTCTATCTAATCGAGCGCGCCAGCGATAAGGACACGAGCCAATCGTATCCCGACTATCTCGATCTGCGCGACCGCAACCACACGTTTGACAGTCTGGCAGCTTATAGCATTACTCAGGTAGCGATGAATACGGGCGAGGGTCCATCCCTTATCTGGGGCATGGAGTCGAGCAGCAACTACTTCGACGCATTGCGGATTCAGCCGTACCTCGGCCGTTTCTTCAATATTTCCGATGATCATGGTCCGAACAGCGCTCCTTATATCGTGCTCAGCTACGCATATTGGCACAGCCATTTTCACGATGATCGTGGCGTGTTGGGCCGTACGGTTCAGCTGAACAAGCATCCTTTTACCATTCTCGGCGTAGCGCCGCCTGAGTTTCGCGGGACTGTAGTGTTCGTCTCTCCTAACTTCTTTTTGCCGATGGTGAACCACGAGCAGGTGGACGGGGCGACTGACCTCAATGATCGAGCAAGCCGTTGGGTGTTCATGGTCGTAGGACACTTGAAGACGGGAGTCACTCTGGCAGAAGCAACCGCCGACTTAAACTCCATCGGCGCGTATCTGGAAAAGACTTATCCCAAAGACGAACGGCAAGCCGGCTTTTCATTAGCGCGCCCAAACCTTTTGGGCGATCAGTTTGCCCCTGAGGTACAGGCATTCATTGCGGGACTGATGCTGCTGGCCGGGTTGATTTTGCTGGCCGCATGCGCCAACCTGGGAAGCCTATTTGCCGCACGCGCCGCTGACCGTTCCCGGGAAGTTGCTCTGCGACTCGCTCTCGGAGCGAGCCGCACACGCATTCTGCGCGGGCTGTTTACCGAATCCGTGCTGATTTCTCTGGTCGGAGGCGCCATCGGACTATGGGCCAGCGTGGTGTTTTTGCGCTGGTTGAGCGAGTGGCAGCCATTCGGGAATTTCCCTGTGCATACGCCGGTGAACCCGGACGCAAGCGTTTATGGACTAGCTTTGCTGCTGAGCCTAATCAGCGGATTCCTGTTCGGAGCCGTCCCTGTAAGGCAGGTACTTCGCACTGACCCGTATCAGGTCATCAAGGTGGGATCAAGCGCCGCGGTTGGGCGGAGCATTACTGCCCGCGACGTATTGCTGGCGGTGCAAATTGCGATCTGCGCCGTGCTGGTCACATCTTCGCTGGTTGCTCTGCGGGGCCTGGTACACGCCATGCACAGCAATTTCGGCTTTGAACCGAAGAACTCCATGCTGGTAGGCGCCGATCTGCCCATGGCAGGTTATAGCGGCGATGGAGT
>DATLKS010000032.1:0-3606 GCA_035538255.1 Terriglobales bacterium | reverse complement strand
GTCTTCATTACTTACAAGGTCGCCGGGCCTTTGAAGACCGGATAGTTCGGAGCTGCGCTGCGAGTTGTTGGGTCGTCGAGGACCAGCTTTAGAGAATGGTTGGGGCTGGGCTCGAAGCCAAGCCTCTCATAGAGGGCCTTCGCCCGTGGGTTGGTGCGGTAGGCCTCGACGGTGATCACGGCCGTCCGCCGGGGCCAAATCGGATTATCGGGTCTTCTGAGGATTTCGACGAATTGCGTGGCAAAGCGTCTGCCTCGGAATTCCGGCTCCACATAAAGTTCGTCAATCGCGCAAATCTCACCGCCGAATTCGTTGGACCAGAAGGAAATCAACAGAGCGTAGCCGCAAAGCTTACCTTCCAGCTCTAATATCGCGGCGGCGCCGCGTATCGGATTGAGTGTGATTTCGCTTAGGGTCCGCCGCATCATCGTCCCGTCGAACGGCATGGTTTCGCTAGGGTCTTCCGTGTTCAGGCGCTCATTCATCGCAACGATGCGATCGAAGTCCCGCCCGGTGGCCAATCGCCAAGGCGAAGGACCGGCCGCGCCGCATTGGCAGCCGCCGCTGATGATCTGCGATTGCGACACCATCATGCCCCCTCTTTATCGGTGGGGCTGGCGATTCTGCGTGCCGCCGAAAAGGCTTCCGCCGAGCTCCATAAGGCCGCGCCAAATAGGGTCAAGTCCTTGAGTAAGAACCCAGCATCGCTCGAACTCGGATCAAGGCCGGGTGTTGTGAACAGAAAGCCCACCGTGATGAGCAGCACCAAGGAAGTCGCGAGGCTGCCATAGGCCGATATGAGCGGTGTTACATGCCGGAGTGCGATCGAAAGCCCCAACCCGATCTCGACGACGCCAATGAGGTCCGATCCGCCCCTGAAACCTAAAAGGGGATTCACCCAAAACAGCACAGGACTGTGCGCCATTAGCGGGGCGACGCCTGCCGCTTCCTGAGGTGTGAATTTGTAGAGGCCAAAGCCAACGAAAAACAGGACTAGGCTCCAACGGAGTACGCCGCCCCCCAGACGGCCAAAGCGCTTCTCTAAAGCTTCGCTCATGATCATCTTCATCGTGGCAGGTTATTATATGTGTGTTGCACGCACATATATTTCACGCTATGAAGATCCTGTCAATCCACCTAGAAATGGGAGCCAAAAAATGTCGAAACTCAGAACTGCAAACCTGTTAGGCGCGCTCGCAGTCGAAATTGCCGGTCGCGCCGAGCGCCATGGCCGGCTCCACCCGAACGAGACGAGTTCGGCCACCGCAGCACTGAACGTGGTCGGGTTCTACGAGGGCTGCTCCAACGGTGCGCTAAGCCGCGCGCTCGGTTTGTCTCATACGGCGACGGTTCGCCTCGTCGACAAGTTGGAGGCGGCGGGACTGGTGATCAGTGAGCCCGGCGCCGATAAACGTGCCGTGTCTCTTCGGCTGACGGATCTGGGCCGCGAGCGAGCGCGCAATACCGTGCATGAGGGATGTGTGCTGCTGTGTGACCTAGTCGACGTGCTTACACCCTCACAACAGGAGCGCCTTGACGAGATCCTAGAAACGCTTCTCAGATCGATGGTCAAGGCCGCCAAGGATGCCGATCACATTTGTCGGCTCTGCGACGGCGAGGAATGTCCGCCCGAGCGGTGCCCAGTACACCAAAAGGCTCTTGCCCTCGATGCGGCATGAATCGTTGCTGTGCTCGAATAATTGACCTGTCCCTATCTAGGGTTTCCCATCGCAAAGGAGACCTTGAATGTCACGCATCGCTATTCCGACTTGCCGGTTAATACTATCGTCCACGTCATTACATTGACCTTTTTTCGGACCAGGCGTCCCTATCAAGATTTGTGGCTCTCCGCTGTTTTAAGTGGGTAATCGCGTGCACTAGAAGGGTCCGGTGAAGAGCCAGACTTTTGAATTGAACAGAAGAGCGCAAAGGTCCCAAAGGGTAACGTGCTCCGTAGGAGCGAAATCTTTATAGCTGTTGCCGATTTATTTGCGGGCGCGAGCCCCAAGTTTTCCGTTTGTGTACTAAGACCCGGTTCTCGCGGCGGCAGCACGAGCTTGCCTTCGCATATAAAACACCTGGGCGGTCACACCAATTAGGAGCGTGGCCAAGAGCGCGCCCTGAGCACCCTTTAAAATCGGCGAATTCAAATCGGCGACAATAGGATGTCCGTCCGGAACCCTGCGTAAGGTCTCGGTCACAGTTGGAAGCATCAATAGAAAAGCCGTGAGAGTGAGGCTTATAACCTCAACGTATTTTGTCGCCCGCCCAAGGATCGTTGTCCTGCCGATCCCATATCCTATGAATAGCAGCGCCATCGTCACCAACGCGATAATGTTCGAAGCAGGCATATGCGCGATGGGAAAAATTGTAACAGAACCCCCAAGCATCGCGATGACGTAGGCGATGCCCGGCTTCGACCTAGGTACAATTCGTCCGTGGCGTATGAACATGTAAGCAGCTACGGGAACAGCAGGCAGACTTGCCAACGTATGCACCCATCCAATCGCTGAAATTCCAAACATATTAATGTCCTTTCGTTATAGATTTCTTGTATTCACGAACGTCTTTGTTCTGAGCCAGTACCACTATCTACGAGTTGGTAGGCCCTGGTTGAAGACGGCATTTTTGCAGAGCCGACGGGAATCGACGATGATGCATCTGCTGCTTTGGCGGTGATGCGGCTTTGACAACTTTCACATGACTTCATATGCCCGCGTACCACTCATAGCCACGATCTTCCCAGTAGCCACCCTGGCCGCCCCACAGGTGGTCAAACGCAGCAACGACTTCTACGCGCATCAGATACTTTGCCTGCTTGTAGCCGAGCTGTCTTTCGACCCGGAGGCGCAGTGGTGCACCGTGAGCCACAGGCAGATCCTTGCCGTTCATGCCATAAGCAAGAATGGTCTGGGGATGGTAGGCATCGAGCAAGTCGATGCTCTCGTAATAGCGGCCGCTTCCATCTAACGTCCTCTCCAACTCGTCCGCGCAGTAGAACACCACGTAACGAGCACCTGGCTTCAGGCCTGCAACATCAAGCACTCGCCCCAGCGAGACGCCTTGCCACTTCCCGATGGCACTCCATCCCTCAACACAATCGTGCCGAGTGATTTGGGTGCGGGATGAGAAGCGTTTCAGGTCGGCCAGGGACAGGCTTAACGGATGCCGCACGAGCCCGTCCACCTGCAACCGCCAGTCGACGAAATCGCTTTCAAGGAGGCGGGAGTATTCTTCGGAGTCGGGCGTCTGCGTTCCGTTGGCGCGGAAGACTGGAGAAAGGTCTGCCTCGCCGTATTCCCGAGCCAGCGACTGGCGGCCGAGCAGCAATCTCTGGCTGCCCATCGTCAGCCTTTCCGTGTTGCGTAGCCACGCATTCACCTCCCCGTTCTGTACCAGGCGATCACATCCGGCGACCGCCACCGTGCCAACGCCGGACAGGAGACCCGCCAAGAACCGACGACGTGAAAGATGCGACTTCATCACGTGTCTCCGGTGTTGTCGATGGCGTAGCGACCGCATATCATCAACCGGAGGTTGTTCCAAAGCCCTGATGCGACAACCATCATCACGTGGACCACAAAGAACAAGACGAGTAAGGACGCT
>DATLKS010000031.1:0-2044 GCA_035538255.1 Terriglobales bacterium | reverse complement strand
CGCCGCGAATGACCAGATTTGGTTTCAATTGAAGCGCAAAGCCAATTCTGGGCAGCCAGCGGGCATCGTTTTGCCACTGGCGAGTCGGCGCGCCGTTCACGCCAGCATAGAGCGGTCCACCTTGGACCGTGACGGTGGACGGTAACGCAGCCTTCTGCGCCGCTGTTGCATTTGCATAGGTCGTAGCGTAGGCGGCAACTGCCGGAGCTGAAATCGCCAGCGATTGATTCGGATCGAATTCTGAAATCTGGTAGTTGTGCTTTTCCGCCGGACCGTACTCGTATTCGAATCGAATACCTGGCATGATGGTGAGCTTATGTGTAATGCGCCAGGTATCCCCTAAATATCCTGCAAAGTACGGCGTCGTAATGGCGATCGGCGTCTGTTTGTTTGCGGTTGAGGTTGTCGGCACACCCATGAGAAACGCTGCATAGGAGAGCCCATAGTTCGACGGAGTCGGAAGACCGAGATTCGACGAACTAGTGCAACCCACGCAGTCGAGGTTGCTGTTATCGTTTTCTCGCGTAAACGTGCTGTCGAAGTTGAAATCGCCCGAACTGAGGCCCTGCACGCCGCGAGAATAGTGCTGGGCGCGCCACTCACCGCCCACACGGAATGTATGTACGCCATGGATGGTGGTGAGATTGCCGCGAACCCCGGCAGTGCGATAGAGAGATGGCGCATTGTTCAGGTTGCCGAACAGCATGCTGTTGGCGCCAGAACCACCTTGAGCGTAGGTGCTTCCGCCGCCGAACTGCAGCTCAGGGAGCGTTGCTCCGCTTCCCGCGTACTGCTGCAGGTAAGAGGGGAGACCAACCGACGAAGGCGGGAAGGCTGAGTATCCAGGATAGTAAGTGAATGAAGTTTCGAGATTGCTTCCTTCGAGAGTCACATCGAGGTTTGTGGTTGGACTGAATACGTGGTTCCAACCCAACGCGCCGATTTCAGCCCACTTCGGCCCCTGCTGCGTATCGATTCCGTTGGGTGCGATGCCGGGTTGAGCTTTCGTATAGTGGTGGCGCGTAAAACGGACAAAGATACGATCCTTGTCGGAGAACGCATAGTCTTCACGCGTGGTGAACTGGCGGAATGTCTGCGGCTGAATCGAAGTGTAGGTGTAATTGTTGCCCGTAGTGCTGCTGTTGGTAGGGGTAGGCAGCCACGAGTTAATCAGTTTCACCATCGTCGAGTTGAGCCGCAGGCTCTGGGGAACGACATTTCCGCAGAGAGGCATACGCGACGGATGTCCATTCACAATGGTCACCGCATACGGGTTGTAGATCTGGTATTGGCCGTAATAGGCGCTCCCCGGACAATCAGCATTGAACTCAGCGGCGTAATTGGCCGGCAGACTCGCCGTTGGAAAGTCGCTGAAATCGCCGCTCCGTTCCTGAACGGTAGGAATTGTGGCCTGGGTCGGTGACGCATCGGTCCAGACGTCATTCGTGCCCGCAACAAACCAGAAAAACTTGTTCCGGCCGTCATAGAGCTTGGGAATAAAGACCGGCCCTCCGATCCCGAAGGTCGTCATATTCTCGTGCACTCCAGGCCACGCGTACTTGTTCTCATCCAGATAGCACTGGGGAGACGTCGAGGGTCCATGAACGCAACTGTCGACCAGGTCCTGGTGCTGATAAGTGATCGACTGGAACCGATTAAGCGCGGCCCACCGACGGTTCGTGTACATCTGGGTGGCGCTGCCATGAATCTGATTGGTGCCGCTCTTGGTCGTCTCCGTGACCGTAACCCCATAGGTGTGGCCGGCCGTCGGGTCGAAATCGGTGGTGTCGACTCTCACTTCGTCGACCATATCGGAATTCATGCTGATGAGGTTGCCGCGCTGATTTCCTTCGTTTGCAGCGCCATCCACGTCGAACTCATTCACATTTGTGACGCCGGCCGTGCCGAACTTTGAGACGCCGTTCCAGGAGATCGCGCCCTCGATCGTGTAGTTCTGCGAAATCATTGCCGGAGAAAGCACACCTGGCGCGAGTTCGACCAGCTCCATCGGGTTGTCCCCTTTAAGCATCGAACGCATCTGGAT
>DATLKS010000030.1:0-1916 GCA_035538255.1 Terriglobales bacterium | reverse complement strand
ACAGCGTCGGCGGTTCTCTCGGCTTGATAAGAGGAGCCCATCGGTATTTTCGCTCTGCCAAGTCGCCGCTCATTGGCATGCGCAATCCCTGTTTCAATTGGCATTATCGTTGGCGAGCGAAACCGCTTCCTGAACCTGTCGCGGCTGCAGGGTGACAGTCGCGATGTGGAGTCCGAGGAACTTCGCTACTCGAACAGAATTAAGTTCAGCTGCATTGAACCGCCTCGAGATTCCGTTGAGTGCGTGGGACAAGGCGTGGTCAGTCGCGTCTTGCCGGGTTATGCCAATGCCTCTCCGTGCACAGGAATCCTGGAGCCACATAAAGTGCCATCCGGCCTGACGAATCATAGTGTCGAATACGAAGGCGGGAAGATCGGCCACCATCGTCCAACCGCCTCCGATTGGCTCCTGAAGCGGATCCAGCCGGTTCGGAAGGATGCATCCTTTGCGCAGAAAAACGGAATGCGGATTCACCGTCGTGCGCTTTTCGATACTGCAGGCGC
Source organism: Terriglobales bacterium (assembly GCA_035538255.1). Taxonomy (GTDB): domain Bacteria; phylum Acidobacteriota; class Terriglobia; order Terriglobales; family Acidobacteriaceae; genus Gp1-AA112. Next base: position 1,413 of record DATLKS010000030.1, on the reverse strand, counting down.
AGCCACCGGCCTCAAATCAGGCTGACTCACAATCGGAGGAACAACAGGCACGGCAATACCCGGCTGCGGGAGCGGTTGTTCAGTCACGTCTCCGGTAGCTGGGTCTGCGCGGTCGGATTGCTCTCCAGAGAAACCCGTTGCATCTGGTAGGCTCGCCCGGGGTGCTAGGTGGATTCCTCTGCGATGGCGGGAAGAGAGATGATTCTTAACGTCGCTTTTCTTGGTGAGACTCATGACAGCTCCAGCAATGCGGTTGCTATGCATGAACGGTGCTCGTCCGAAGCGGAGCCTGGATTGCCTAAGGCGAGAAGGCCAATGCTACTGGTTTGAGCATACGCCCTAATCTGTTCGCGTGCCGGCTTTGACGTAGAAGGCGGATCTTCCTCAATACGTATGTTGGCCACGAAGGACAGGAGAGACGCGAGGCGATGGTTCGGCCACGAGGGCCTCGATTCAGGCTCTCGATGGTCCAAGAGGGTTCCGTGATTATACGTGTTGCGAGTCCACATGCGCCGCTTGAGGGTCATGAGTGAAGCTGCTTCCGTCAGCTCCAAATTGCGCTCACTCCGTGCCTCGAATCGAAAACCAGTAGTAGCGCCGCCAACAGAATGTGCAGCGAATCGGACGAAGTGCAAACAGTGAGCAAAGTTGGTCCAAGGAATGGGCTTCACTCGATTTGAAATGTACCGATTCGCAGCAAGGACAGACGCGCCGGAACCACAGCACCCGAGGCAGCCAATTTGGCCAGATTATCGCCGCATGATTCATCTGGGACCTTCGTTCTGCGAAAGGGTAGATTGAACTGTGACTGTTAGGCCGCAGGCGCAATCAGCAGCACGTCGATCGTTGGAGGCGGGGTGACTTTCGGCAACTTTTCATGCATCCGTGTGCCATTTGCCACCACCGTCAACACTCTGTTGACAGTATCTTCGGTTCGTGTCGAGTTTGCGTGCAGCCTTCTGGTGGCCTTCATCATTGTGGTAGCCAGAAGAAATCGGTTCTGGATCTTGAGTCCCGCATCGAATACCAGTTCTGACCGCATTGAATCCGCCTCACTCCCAATTGAGCCGAGCGCCATGGATCAAAAGCCAGGGTCGCATTTCACTCCCCGACGCATCACTTACCAGTTGGGCATTCTTTGAAGGACAGCTACGCGGGATTCAAGGAGGGCCGCAGATCGCAAAAGGAAGATTGCTGATCTCATCTTGCTCCAGCATACGCTGCGCGAGCTGCTTCTCCTAATTTCCTCGCCGCCATGCCAACGAACGAGGGTCTTCGAATCTGTCAATGCCTGCCGCGTAAAAGGTGCTATGCTTACGGCTAGTCGTCGAATCCGACTGGCGTTCTTGCCTGTTCTGCCCTAGCCCGCTCAACTCGCAATCAATTCCATATTGAGTTCTGCGATACATCACG
>DATLKS010000029.1:0-8739 GCA_035538255.1 Terriglobales bacterium | reverse complement strand
AGGACTTTAGCCAGTCCCAGCCGCTCCCGATATACTGCTCGGTTCCTTGCTCGTTCAAGAAATAGACGCAGCCGAACGTAGCTGTGGAGAATCTACCTGTTCAGGAACCGATGATCTCAAAACGATTCGTCGTCTCGCTCTTTCTTACTGCATTCCTTATCTCCGTGGTCGCCACTTCCCTGCACCTGCGTGCGGAAAAACCGGCCCTGGCGCAGGATCAAGGTTATGTCGCTCTGCAGCAGGAGCTGCAGCGGCTGCGCACGACGGCGCGGTTGATGCACACCACTGCGCATCCTGACGATGAAGATGGAGGCATGCTCACGCTCGAATCGCGCGGAAACGGCGCGACCGCACTCCTATGCAGTCTGACGCGGGGACAAGGCGGACAGAACAAGTCCGGCGATGCGTTCTCCGACGAACTCGGCGTGCTGCGCACTTTGGAACTGCTGGCCGCCGCAGACTATTACGCAGTCGAACTGCGCTTCACACAAGTGGCTGATTTCGGCTTTTCCAAAACTCCGGAGGAGACCTTCGAGAAGTGGGGAGGGCATGAGATTGCGCTCGCCGATCTGGTGCGGATCATACGAGCCTTCCAGCCTGATGTGCTGGTGGCGCGCTTCACCGGAACCACGCGGGATGGCCACGCCCACCACCAGGCGTCGTCGGTTGTCACGCAGGAGGCGTTCAGGGCCGCGGGCGATCCCAATCGTTTTCCAGACCAGATTAAGGAAGGTCTGCTTCCCTGGCAGCCGAAGAAGTTGTACATCGGACACTTCGGCAGCAGTGAAGATACAAACGTAAGGTTCGATACCGGAACCTACGCACCGCTGCTTGGCATATCCTACGCGCAACTGGCAGTCGAGGGACTCGCGCATCAAACGTCGCAGGGCACCGGCGGCTTCCGCCTTTCGCCCGGACATCGCTACACCTATTACACACGCATTGATTCTACGCTCCCGAAACAGGAATTGAAGAGCGAAGAAGCCGACTTTTTCGATGGAATCGATACAACGCTGTCGGGATTGGCGGCCCGGCTCGGCGCCGATGAGAGCAGAGTTGCTTTCCTTAGACCGGCCCTGCAGCAGATGACAACACTTGTGGATCAGGCCGTCCAACGCGCGCAGCCGCGCGATGCATCCGATGCGGGTGCGCCGTTACTTGAAGGATTGAAGCTCACGCGAGACGTAATCAGGCAAGTCGATCAGTCGAGCCTCACGGCGGCTGAGAAGCTCCAATTGCTAACGAACCTTCGAACGAAGGAACAGCAGTTTGAGCGCGCAGCGAACCTGGCTTTGGGCATTCTGCTGGACGTGTCGGTCGATCCTCCTGAAGGGCCGCAGGGCGGATTCTTCCGCTTTGAGCAGACACTTCAAACCGCGGTTCCCGGACAGACATTCACGCTCACCGCGCGCTTCTACGATCGCGGAACGAAAGATGTCGAGCCACAGCAGATCGCGCTCGACATACCCGAAGGCTTCAAATCGGAAATTGTGAAATCCGAACTCAAGCCGCTGCACTCCGGCGACATGGCTTCAGCACAGTTCCGCGTTACTGTGCCCGAAGACGCGCAGTACACAAAGCCATACTGGGGACGCAAGAACCCCTATAAAGAATCGGTGGATACCTTCAGCATTCCAGCATATGCCACGTTGCCATTGCCGCCGTGGCCGGTACAGGCTCACGCCGTATACAACGTGGCACAAGGCAAGGGAATTGTGCACGCTGTGGCTATGGCAAAGTTCATCGATCCGGTATCGGGCCAAGGACAACATGAACTGGCTGTAGCTCCGGCCCTCGCAATCGAATTCGACAATCCCTCGCAATTGGTGAGAGCCGATTCGGGAAAGCCATTTCCTGTTGTAATAAGAGTCCGCAGCCAGCTCACTACTCCGGCTGATGCGATTGTCCAATTTGTGCTTCCTCAGGGATGGTCGGCTTCCCCAAGCAGCCGGCCAGTGCATCTCGAGCACGAAGGCGATGTAGCGGAGCTTCAGTTCTCGATTCAGCCCAAGCTCGATCGCGAAGCGCACTACGATCTGAATGCCCTCGCCGAATATAAAGGCAAGCAACTCACGGAGGGCTTCCACGTCGTCACGCGCAGCGACCTCGATCGCTTTTACTACTATCGCCCTGCAGCGCTGGACGTGAGCGCAGTCCGAGTGAATCTGCCGCCAAACTTGCGCGTGGGATATGTGATGGGCGCAGGCGACGAGATCCCGGCAGCGCTCAAACAACTTGGAATCGATGTACAGGTAATTGCGCCGGCCGAGCTGGCCACCATCGATCTTTCCCGTTTCAATACCATCGTTATGGGCATTCGCGCCTACGACGTCAGCACAGATGTGCGCATCAACAATCCGAGATTGCTTGACTTCGTCTCGCGCGGAGGCACTCTCGTACTGCAGTACGACTCAAACGTCGGAGCCTTCAATTCCGGGCATTACACTCCGTATCCAATGGCCGACAGCAATCAGCGAGTGACTGTGGAGGAGGCGCCGGTCGAGGTTCTCGACCCGCAGAGTCCCATTCTGAATTATCCCAATAAGATCAACGCCCACGATTTTGACGGCTGGGTACAGGAACGAGGCTTATATTTCATGAGCAGTTGGGACGATCACTTTCATCCCCTGCTCGCGACCCATGATCCTGGAGAGCAGCCGCTCAAAGGAGGACTGCTCGTTGCCCAATACGGGAAGGGAACATACGTCTACAGCGGATACGCTTTCTTTCGCCAACTGCCCGCCGGCGTGCCCGGAGCCGTCCGGCTGTTCGTGAATATCCTAAGCGCCGGACATGGTGCTACCCACTGATGCAGAAGAGGGTTGGACACGAAGGGAAGGACGTGAAGTTTTGCTTTGGCCATTTTTTGTGGGTCCCGGCCATGCCGTATCCATGTTCCATAAACTCGCCTCCGCGTCCTCCGTGCTCTCCCTGTTCAATTGCGTTTCCCCCGGTCTCGCGTGAAGATGGCCGCTAGGTCCGGGCAGGAACTGCTGCGCGGCATCGGGCTCCGCGAAGGCATCTCGCTCAACGTGATCGAGATGATCGGCGTCGGCCCGTTCATTACCATTCCACTCATTGTTCACGCCAGCGGCGGTCCCCAGGCGATGCTTGGATGGATTCTTGGCGCGTTGCTCGCCATTTGCGATGGCATGGTTTGGGCCGAATTGGGAGCAGCGCTTCCACGCGCCGGCGGATCATACGAGTACCTGAAAGAAATCTACGCTCCGCGAAAGCTGGGCAGACTGCTTTCGTTTCTCTACGTATGGCAACTCATGATGAGCGCGCCGCTGTCAGCAGCTTCGGGATGCGTGGGCATAGCGCAGTATGCGGGCTTCATCTTCCCCTCCCTGCAGACGGTGGTCGCAGCGCATAAATTCCAGTTCGCTTTGGCAAAGTTCGGAACGTTTGCAGCGGAAGTTGCCGTCACACATGCGACCGTGATTGCGGTTGGAGCCTGCGTACTCGCGATTGTTTTGGCATACCGACGCGTGGACATTGCCGGCAAGATCTCCAACTGGCTGTTGCTCGGAGTCTTCGGGTCGATTGCGTGGGTAATCTGGGCCGGCCTCGTTCACTTCAACCGTGCTCAGGCATTTGATTTTCCACCTGGAGCCTTTCAGTTCAATCACACGTTCTTTCTCGGGCTCGGTTCGGCGATGCTGATCGCCACGTACGACTACTGGGGCTACTACAACATCTGCTACCTCGGCGCCGAAGTCCGCCAGCCCGGCAAGACAATCCCGCGCGCCATTCTGATTTCCATCCTCATCGTGGCCGCGATTTATGTTGTGATGAACGTCAGCATTCTTGGCGTGGTCCCATGGCGGGAATTGGACCAGGGCGCCGCGACCGAGTCCCGGTTCTATGTGATCTCGACGATGATGCAGCGCGTCTACGGCACACGCGCGGGACAGATCGCGGCACTCCTGATTATCTGGACGGCATTCGCCTCGATCTTCTCCGTCTTGCTCGGTGTTTCGCGCATTCCGTATGCCGCCGCACTGGACGGCAACTTTTTTCCCGTTTTTGCACGATTGAATTCACGCGGGCGCTTTCCTTCGGCTGCCCTGCTGTGCATGGGATCTCTCACCTGCGTGCTCTGCATGTTCCGGCTAGCCGATCTGGTAGCGGCGCTGGTCATAATTCGCATCATAATGCAGTTTCTATTGCAAGCTGTGGGCGTAATGATCTTTCGCAAACTGCAGCCCGACCGTGAACGTCCGTTTCGCATGTGGCTGTACCCATTTCCAGCTCTGCTGGCCATCGCAGGATTCGTGTACATCCTGATTTCGCGCAAAAACTTCCAACGCGAGGTGCTGGTGGCAATAGTGTTGATTGTGGTTGGCACGGCAGCATATCTCGTGCGGGCTCGAAAGCACAACGAATGGCCGTTTGCGGTGCAGAGCTGATGTAGAGACGCAGCATGCTGCGTCTTTGCGGGCGAAATCCACCAAGCTGACACTCCACTCGGCTAAAATCTCTGGCATCCTCTATCGTCTTGCGGCCTCGATTCATCAGCGGGAGACGCAGCATGCTGCGTCTCTACCCGTTAGAAAACCAAGAGCTACGCAACGGAAGCCCTCAACGTCTGCGCTCCCACTAGTCCCATAGTGCTATGCTTTTCCGTTGCCACTTCCTCCCAGGAGATCACTGTGAAGAGCTACAAAACAATTGCAGTTCTCGTGAGCATCTGTTGCGTATTTGGCACGTCCGCTTTGGCACAAGCCGGCAGCTCAGGCTCTGCCGCTTCTGCGCAGGCCCCGACCGCCGCTCCCACGATTACATCCGTTCTCAACAATTCGCTCAGGAGCATTGAGCGTGAGGTGATGAACGCAGCCGAGGCAGTTCCACAAGACAAGTTCGATTTTTCGCCCGGCACCGCCAACATTCCCGGCGATTTCAAGACTCCTAATCCGGTCCGGACGATGGCTGAACAGTTCAAGCACATCGGCGATGCTTTGGAGTCCTATGCCGCAGGCATTATGGGACAGAAGCCGCAGGCGAGCTCGGACGAGAATGGCCCGAAGAACATAAAAACGAAGCAGGAAGTGATCGACTATCTGAAGGCAGCCTTCGCCAAAGCACACAGTGCGATCGACACTGTCAACCAGCAGAATGCGACGGAAGAGATAGCCAATCCCTTCGGTGGTAGTCGCAAGGTTACGCGCCTGGCGCTCGCTGTCGGAATGGTAGGGCATAGCAACAATCACTATGGCCAGATCATCGAGTATCTGCGCATGAACAGCATCGTTCCGCCGGAGAGCCAGCGCAGCCGGTGAGAAACACGACTGAATCCTATTCACCACGGAGAACACGGAGAAAACGGAGGCGTTTTGAGTTTCAAGTGTCGAGTTTCAACGTCAAAAACTTAAGCGTGGCCTCGAACGTTCTTACAACACCTGAAACCTCAAACTTAGAACGAGTTTTCTCCGTGTTCTCTGTGGCTCCGTGGTGATTCAGCTTTGGTGATTCAGCTTTGGTAATTCAGCTTTGTCTTGCACGAAGAAACAGCTAACTGTTCCCATTCATCCCCGTCTTAAATAGGGAACATTCGGGGACAAATCCGCGTAGTTTCGAAGTACGATGTTCACATCCGCTCGCTCGACTCGAAGAACCCATCCTTGAGGCACAAGATGTTGGAATTGAGCCGGAAAGCCGGAGGAATTACGCAGTCAGAGATCCGCATCATGTCGGTGGAGTGCGACAAGGTGCGGGGGATCAATCTGGCGCAGGGAATTTGCGACACCGAAGTACCGGAGCCGGTGCAGCGCAAAGCCATCGAAGCGATTCGCTCCTGCCAGAATTCCTACACGAGACTCGACGGAGTTGCCCAACTGCGGCGCGCCATCGCGCACAAGATGCGCGAGTACAACCGGATCGAGGCTGATCCAGAACGGGAAATTGTAGTCACTGCAGGATCGACAGGCGCGTTCTACTCCGCCTGTATGGCGTTGCTGAATCCCGGAGACGAGGTGATCGTCTTCGAGCCGTACTACGGCTATCACGTGAACACGCTGCGCGCGCTCGACTGCATTCCGGTTTCCGTCACCATGCATCCACCGCGCTGGATCTTCAGCCGCGAACAGTTGGAGCAGGCGGTCACGGAGAGGGCACGCGCCATTATCCTGAATTCTCCGGCCAACCCTTCCGGAAAGGTCTTCACCCAGGAAGAACTCGAGTTCATTGCAGATCTGGCGATCCGCCATGATCTCTTCGTGATCACCGACGAGATCTACGAGTACTTTCTGTACGACGACAATCAGCACCTCAGTCCGGCGTCTCTCCCGGGAATGGCCGATCGCACCATTACCATTTCGGGATTTTCGAAGACCTACAGCATCACCGGATGGCGCATTGGATATGCCGTCTGCGATGCGCGCTGGGCGCACTCGATCGGGTACTTTCACGATCTGGCATATATCTGCGCGCCATCGCCGTTTCAGCACGGGGTCACCGCGGGACTCGAAGAACTCACGCCGGATTTTTATGTGAGACTCGCGTCAGAATACCGCGCCAAACGTGATCTGCTGTGCACGACGCTGGAGCAGATCGGCCTTTCGCCGTCCTGGCCTCAAGGCTCGTACTACGTGCTTGCGGATGCCTCATCTCTGCCCGGGAGCAACAGCAAAGAGAAAGCTATGCATCTTCTGTCCCAAACTGGCGTCGCCAGCGTGCCGGGAGAGGCGTTTTTCAGCGGAGGCGGAAGAAGCCTGCTGCGATTCTGCTTCGCCAAAACCGACGCCGATCTGGAAGAGGCCTGCCGCCGCCTCAGCCGAATGTCGGTACCGGCGGGATCGGTGTAAGCGCGAAGCGGCTTCCTGATTCGCTGTCAACATGATTGCTCCACGATCCCGCATCTTCGCCGCCATCCGGCAAGTTCCTCGCGGGATGGTATCAACCTATGGCGCGATTGGCCGTGCTGCCGGCATGCCTCGAGGTGCGCGGCAGGTTGCCGCAGCGCTCCGGCTTGGCGTGGGACTTCCCTGGCATCGCATTCTGGGAGCGGGTGGCGAGATCAAGTTGCGCGGGCCGTCGGCCTTCGAGCAGCGCATGCGGCTTGAGGCTGAGGGAGTGAGGTTCCGGGGCAAGCGCGTGGATATGGCTCGGCATGAGTACAAGTTTCCGCGAATGAAGTCTTCACCGCAGCGAAGCCGGCATAGTCCTTCCCGATCTGGGAAGAAGTAATTCGGTTCACTCTCAGGGAACAGCCTCCCGGGCTCGATTGACTCTGGACGACGCACAGGGCTTGCTAGGTATCCCGTTGTTTCAACATCCATTTTATGAAACTGTCATCCCTCGGCGCCGCAGGGACGCACGACGCGAGATCGAGAGTCTCGGGGTTGCGGCGCGGGGGATCTGCTTTCCCTCGTGCAAGAAAGAGCAGCTCCCCCAGGCCGCATCTGTTTGGTGACATATCAACAGCTACGCGGCGGCTTGAGGGATGACATCAGTGTTTTCTGAATTCACATCCTGGGCGAATCCGTGAATTGTCGCTGTCACGTTCGTAACTGCCTCGCGTAAGCCTTCACGATCTCCCGCCGGCACTGCTCGCCCGCTCCTTGCGATGCAGGAAGCGGCGAATGCCCCATTCATAGAGTCCGGCGCCGATCAAGGCTCCCAACAATGGTCCAGCTATGGGAACGAGCCATGCAGCGCTGCCATCGGTAAGGCCGTTGTTGCGGAAGCCGACCGCCACCGTGAGCAGGCGTGGTCCAAAATCGCGGGCTGGGTTGATAGCATATCCATGCATGCCGCCAAAGCTCATGCCGATCGCGACTACCACCAATCCGATCATCAGCGGAGTCATGTTTGCTCCCGGAGGCATGTTGAATTCGTCGATGATGGCGAAGATCAGCAGCAGCAGAAGCGCGGTGCCGATTACCTGATCGAGGAATCCCGCCGATGGCATGGAGGGAAATGCAGGGAATGTGGTGAAGACTCCGGCCGTCCTTTCCAGTTTCGGATCGACCTGATGGAATGCCGGAGCATAATTGCGATAGACGACGGCAGCCCCGGCGAAAGCTCCAGCAACCTGTGCCAAAGAATAGGGAATCACCTTGCGCCACGAGAATCCGCGAAAGACGGCGAGTGCCAATGTGACCGCAGGATTCAGATGAGCGCCTGAGATCTTTCCGGCGACATAGATGCCCATGGTGACCGCGAGTCCCCAGCCGATAGTGATGTTCGTGTAGCCGCCGTGGATCACCTCGCCGGGGATCTTGGTGGGAAACAGAACCGTCATGGCGACCACGCCCGTCCCAAACAGGATCAGGACAAACGTCCCCAGGAATTCGGCGAGCAGCTCAGCAGCTAGGCTGGGTTTGGAATCCACTAGTTGAGATCCTCCGAGCGAGGTAGTGTATCAGCGAGGGAATTTTGGATTCCATTCAACAACCCTCAGAGGGAGAACATGAAATGCGGCGCTCGGAACGATGCATATCGGAATTACTTTATTCCCCAGCCGGTCCTCCGCTTGAACACGTTAGTGGATAGACCACCCAACCGAGTTCATTTAACCCGAAGTTTGTCATCCTGAAGCGCTTCTTTTGCGCGAAGGATCTTCCGGAATGCGTCCAGTGGAAATGCATTTGCTCGGCTCTTCGGCCCAAGCGAAATTCCTGGTAGAGAGCCACACTGGCGGCAATCAAGTTCGAAACATCGCGGAAGATCCTTCGCGCAAAACAAGCGCTTCAGGATGACAGATCCTAATTAGCGCCGGCTGACCTCGAATGGTCT
>DATLKS010000028.1:0-7556 GCA_035538255.1 Terriglobales bacterium | reverse complement strand
CTTGAATTTTTTCCCAATGAAGGCCTTTATGGCGGTTCATATTTTTCTCAAAACGGGACTTCAACGCTCTGATTAGTTCTTCACGTTGCTTTGGCGAGAGCTCCTTTTTATTCCCTTGAATCTCTCGCGCTTTGGTTGGTTTCATCGCCGCCTCTTGCCGCGTTCTTTATCTGATACTTCGCTGGGCACCCTCACACGGGCATTTTTCAGCTTGGCCTTTGCGTTCTTATCAACTCGCAGTTTCCACGCCGTTCGGAGTGCACCCGTTAGTACATCCTCGCTCGCCACCGCCAGCCGAATATGCGTGTGCCCCATCTTTCCCCAGCCGCCAGGAATCGGCAGGAAAATCTCGGGCGCCTCCTCCACAAATGCCGACTGCTGTTCCAGCGTAAGCATCAGATTGCCATAGCCTTCAGCCTGCGAGGCCAGCGAAGCAAATTTTCTCCCGCCTACGCGGAACGCTGGTGAGCCTCCATGGTCGTACTCTTCGACGCCCTTGAGACTCAGTGCAATTCTGCGAAAATCTGCTGCTGTCATGCGGCGACTCACATATGCCAGGAAATATCTGACCATCATCGAATGGCGGGTGTCTACCGCTCGTGAGCAGGATTGCGTTCCATGGCGGGTAGCCGAGAGTAGATTAGAAGAGAATAGAACGCAGGAACGTCTCCCGATCACGGGTGAAATATGACGCTTGATATCCGCGGAATGTGTCCGCTGCTCCAGGTTTACGATATGGCCGTATCGTTGAAGTTCTATCGCGACATTCTGGGATTCGAAATTCACGCTACCGATCAGAACACCACGGCGCCAAATCACAATTGGGTATGGCTTGTGCGCGGGGACATTCACTTGATGCTCAATACGGCGTACGATCCCGAAGACCGGCCCCCGGCGCCGGACCAGCATCGCGCCGCCCACCACGATGACACCTGTTTGTATTTCGGCGCTCCGGATGTCGATGCGGTGTATGCGTATCTGCAAGAGAAGGGTGTCAAATCAGGAAAACCAAAGATCGCTCCGTATGGGATGAAGCAACTCTACCTTCGCGATCCTGATGGCTACGGACTTTGCTTTCAATGGAAGGCCGAAAAGCAAGTCGCCGCAGGATGAATTCTCAACTACTAATGAGGCCCATCATTTGGCTATTCATCCCGCAACGTCTTCACCGGCTCGACCCGGGTGGCGCGGTATGCAGGGACGATGCTGGCCAAGAGTCCTACAGCTAGCAGCGCGAAGGAAACGCTGACGAACGTAAGTAGATCCGTGGATTTCACGCCGTAGATCATGCTCGACAGCAGCCGTCCGAGAACGAGTGCTCCGATGATACCGATGGCGAGGCCCAGCACGGTCGGCTTCATGCCTTCGAGCACGACCAGTTGCAGTACGTCTTTGATCTGCGCGCCAAGAGCCATGCGGATTCCGATCTCGCGCACGCGCCGCCGGACGCTGTAGGCAAGCACGCTGTAGATGCCGATGGCTGCGAGGAAAAGCGCGAGCCCGGCGAAGATGCCAAGCAGCAGCGTGCTGAAGCGCTGCTGCGAGAGCGAGTTGCCGACGACTTCATCGAGTGTGCTGCTGCCCAGAACCGGCAACTCGGGATTGACCTGATGAATCGCGGCCGCTATAGCAGGTACAAGGCTGGCGGCGTTGGAGGCAGCACGCACAACGATCCAAATTGGGAACGCACGGAAGGAATTATTAGCGGCAGCTTGGTCGAGTTGAGCATAAGGAGCATATAGGGTTGCATCGGGTGGGCGGCTAAGGCGACGGTCTCGTACATCGCCGACAATACCGACGACCTCCCGAGCCCGATTCGGGAAAAAGAACATGGTCAAATGCTTGCCAATAGGATCTTCGTTCGGCCACAGGCGCCTGGCCATGGCTGCGCTAATCACCACAGCCCCAGGCGCCGACGCGACATCCTGCTCGCCAAGTTCGCGTCCGCGAATGAGCGGAATGCGCATTGCCTTGAAATATCCGGGCATGATCGCGCGCACAGAGATCTCAGGCTGATCGGCCATCTGCTGTACGGGCCGGCCTTCCAGTTGTACTGGCTGAACTGATCCGCTGCCCCCAAGGGGAACCGCGTCGATGCTTCCTGCCGCCTGAACGCCGGGCAGAGTACGCAGGCGCGCGAGAACTTCGTTGTAGAAGGCGACTTCCTGCGGCTGCGTCTGGAACGTCTTGGCAGAGATTGACGGCATCACGGCGATGACGTTATGCGGATCGAATCCCGGATCCACGTGGTGCAGCATCCAGAGGCTGCGAATCATGAGGCCGGCGCCGATCAGCAGCATGAGTGACAGCGCCACTTCCGACTGCACCAGGACTCCACGAGTGCGGCCGCCTGCGGCATCGGAACTTGTGCGCGTGCCCTGCTTCAACGCGTCATTCACGTTGGTCCTGCTCATGCGCAGGGCGGGGAGAAGTCCAGCCAGGATTCCGGCCGCCACCGACACGGCAAACGCAAATACCAAAACGGGCATGCTCAAAGAGATTTCCGAAGCGCGGGGCAGATGCGCAGCAGCGGAAGAAACGATGAATCTGATGCTCGCAAAAGCGATGCCGAGTCCTAATACTCCGCCGATCAGCGACAGTAATACGGTCTCGGAGATGATTTGACGCAGTAGTCGTGTCCGGCTCGCCCCAAGGGCTGCGCGGATCGCAACTTCACGCTGGCGAGAAACAGTACGAGCAAGAACGAGATTGGCGACATTAGCGCACGCAATGAGCAACACGAAAGCCACGGCTCCGAAAAGCACAAGCAACGCGGTGCGCACGTCTCCGACGATGTCCTCATTCATAGGCATCACGACCGCGCCCCAGCCCTTGTCGTCCGCCGGGTACTGCTCTTCCAGCCGATGCGAAATCGTGTTCATCTCCGCCTGCGCCTGCTTCACCCCTATGCCGGAACGCAAACGTCCAATCACGAGGAAGTTGTGATTGCCGCGGACAGCAAGGTCTTGCGGCGTCATCGCCAACGGGGTCCAGAGACGCGGAGCGTCTGCCGGATCAACGATTGGGTAGCGGTACTTCTCTGGCATCACCCCAATTACTTTGTAAGCGGCGCCATCGAGATTGATGTCTTGCCCGACAATCCGCGGATCGGAATGGAACTGACTTCGCCAGAAATTTTCGCTGAGGACTACGACATAATTGTGTCCGGGCCGATCGTCTTCAGGGTTGAACGTCCTGCCCATCATCGGTTCCGCTTGGAGAACGGAGAAGAAGTTGTGACTGACGCGTCGTCCGATGATCGAGCGCGGCTCTCCGGCTCCGGTCAGGTTGAAGGCGCCGTACCTGTGCAAGGCCATCTGCTGAAAGGAATGGCTCTGCGCCTGCCAATCGAGAAAGTTCGCCGGCGAAACCGAGAATCGAGTAACTCCCGGGAAGCTCGATTGCGGAGGCGTGTGCCAGATATTCACAAGCTGGTCGGGCTGCGGGAACGATAGCGGCTTCAGCAACACAGCATTGACGACACTGAAGATTGCCGTATTCGCGCCGATGCCCAGCGCTAGAACGAGAATGGCGGCAAAGGCAAATCCCGGGCTCTTGCGAATCAAACGTCTTGCGAAGCGAAGGTCCTGAAGGAGATTCGACATGTTAGATCTCAGACGGGTTAGACGAAGAGGTGGTGACTGCTGTTAGCAACAGAACTGCCGGCAGACTTATAGGCGGCAGCGCGCGCCGCGGGCCGCACGCTTCGCGTTTTGAAGGGCGCGCCGTCAGAACGCCTGCGATTCTCATTTTTTCCTCACGTCCCAGACTTGGAGGGAAAATTTTCTCTTGATAATAACATAATGCTTATATAAGGTATATATTATGAATCTGGATGTTGCTTTCTCCGCATTAGCCGATCCCACGAGACGCGCAATCCTTGCGCGTCTGGCGAAGGGTGAAGCGACAGTGATGGAGTTGGCTAAGCCATTTGAGATGACGCAGCCGGCGATCTCGCAGCATCTGAAGGTGCTCGCAGATGCGGGACTCATCGTTCAACGCATTGAGGGTACCAAGCGGCCGCGGCGGCTCGCGCCGGATGGTATCGAAGCGATGGACCAGTGGCTTGGAATGCTGCGCAAAGCACTCGAGAAGAATTACCTCCGGCTGGACGACGTCCTGGCCGAAATGGAACAACCGAAGAAAAGAGGAGAGAAACGATGAGCAAGTTAACGATGAAGACTGAAGGCGACCGATACATAGTCGTGACGCGGCGCTTTGCCGCTGCACCTGAAGCTGTGTATCGCGCCCATACCGATCCCAAAATAGTCCAGAAATGGATGCTCGGCCCCGAAGGATGGACCATGCCAGTGTGCATCAACGAAGCCAAGCCGGGCGGGAAGATTCGCTACGAATGGACGAATGGCAAGGGCGGCGATTTTTATCTCACCGGCGAGTTTCTGGAACTTCAGGCCTACAGCAGGATCGTGCATGTGGAACGCATGCACTTGCCTGATCCTACTCCCGACAATCATGTCGAAACGCGATTCGAGCCCGATGGTGCCGGAACACTGATGACGATGCGAATGACTTTGCCTGATGCCCAGACCCGAGCCGCCATGCTTGCCACCGGTATGGAGCGCGGAATGGAAGCGAGTTACGTGAGGTTGGAGGGAATTATCTGTGGAATCCGCGACAGCGTGATCTCCACTGTTTGTTGAAAAGCTGGGATAAGGCGGGGGGCCGTCCCGGTCCCCGTCCCCCCGGTCTGACCGGAGGTATAGTAGTGCCTTCAGCCCATGCCGTTCCGATATGCGATCGATACAACCAGACGATTGGTTCTAAGCGTTTGGCGCCCCTCTGACCGCTGAAGAGGTAGTGCAGGTCTGTCGCGAGTTGTCTGCCGATAAGCGATTTGCGCCTGGATTCAACCAACTTCATGTGGTGGAGCCAGGAGCTCTTTCCACGATGCTTTATGAGGATCTCAGGTCTCTCTGAATCAACGATCCCTTCAGCCCAGAATCGCTGCGTGCAATCGTGGTCAATTCCGAACTCGACTTCGGGGTGGCTCGCATGTACTAGCAGCTTCAGGGAGGCAGAATCAGCGTGTTTCGATCAAAAGAAGATGCTGAACGTTTCCTGATATTGGGATATTAAGCAGGAGGACACTTGCTTCCCGCGGAAGCTCCGGAAGAGGCTCGCAACAGGCAGTGTGAACATTGCTTTGGTGGAGATCACCCGTTTCTCGATTCGCTCGGTCGCCACTCTGCTTTCACAAACGCTAACCTGCTAATCAACTTCCACCCCACCAAGGCAAACAAGGCATTGGCGGGGACTCCGGCTTGCCTCTTGGCCAGGTCGTCCGCCAGGAGTTCTGCATTGGGAAAGCACCTGATGTAAAACGCTGAGTTATGCAGGTTGCCACAATTCGATGGGATTTCCTTCAGGGTCATGCAGACGAGTGAAGCGCCCGATGTTGGGATAGGATTCCGGGTCTTTGACCTCAATTCCTGCCGTTCGTAGCTGGGCTACCATTTTGTCGAGGTCATGCACGCGAAAGTTCACCATCCAGACCTTGTTAGCATCCCCGAAATACTTACTCGTTTCGGGAAAGGGAGTGAAGGCGGTCGGTCCGGCCTCTTGCTGCCAAACGCTTCCGCCCTCGCTCGTTGGCGTGAGCGCGATCCCCAAGTGCTGCTGGTACCAGTTCCCCAACGCTTTGGGATCATGAGCGCGGAAGAACAATCCTCCGATTCCGGCCACTTTTTGCATTTCCGTTCCTCCCGGTTGATGTTTAGCAGCTGCGTTGGCAGGCGGAGCAGGACTCGCCGGCTGTGCGGAGGTCTGTACCGCCATGGCTAAGTCACTCTGAGGCAGAATGAAGCTGGCCCCGAAAGCATATGACAAGGTTTGAAGGAATTGGCGCCTTTGAAAGCTCATTCCATCTTCCTCACGAGACTTAGTGCGAGCGCATCTACGATACGCGCAGGGATGGAATTCCGTAAGCGTTCAATTCCCAGCGTCCAGCTGTGAGCGCATGCGGAATTCGCGGTCGGCGACCCATCTTTACCGAGAACCTAGATCATCTCTACGTGCTTGCGGTATGAACGGTTTCTTCGAATACTTTCGGGTGCTATTTCGACCCGGTTGGCAAATACGCTGAAGTTGAACGTGTGGACCACGCCTAACGCTCTGAATCTAAAGTTATAAGACCCTTCCGATTTAATTGTGCCCTCTCCCGTTTTTGCGACTACAATCTCTTTGTCTGCATCTCATTTGCAGCACAGGCGCTATCCACCTGAGGTGGAGGTGCACTGGAGGACACAATGAGCATCACCTCGTCTCGTCCTGGTGACAACTCTAAAGTCACCATAAATTCCATACAAGACAAGAAGCAGCAGGGCACGCCGATTACCTGTCTCACTGCCTACGATTACGCAACGTCCCGCCTGGTGGATCAGACGGGAATTGACATGATCCTGGTGGGCGATTCGCTTGCCATGGTCGTGCTCGGATATGAGAACACGCTGCCAATCACCGTCGACGAAATGCTGCATCACACCCGCGCTGTCCGGCGTGGAGTAAAACGCGCGCTGGTGATCGCCGACATGCCATTTGCCTCGTACCAAGTGGATGAAAAGCAGGCAGTCAAGAACGCCGCCCGCTTTTTGAAAGATGGAGGCGCGGAGGCGGTCAAAATCGAAGGCGGCGAAAAGCGTGTCAGCCTCATCCACCGGCTGCTTGACGCCGAAGTTCCCATTATGGGACACATCGGCCTTACGCCGCAGTCGGTGCACATGATGGGCGGCTACCGAGTGCAGGGAAAGACTCTCAATGCCATAGAGCGGCTTGTAAAAGATGCCGTCGCTCTGGATCGTGCCGGAGTCTTCTCGATCGTGCTGGAAGGCATTCCGCGCGAAGTGGCGCGCATCATCACCGAAGAAGTGCAGTGTCCCACGATCGGCATCGGCGCCGGTCCGGACTGCAATGGTCAGGTGCTGGTGCTGCACGACATTCTCAATCTGGCGGCACAGCAACCGGCCAAATTCGTCCGGCAATACGCTGACGCGGCTGCGCTGATCACCGGCGCTGTGGCGCAGTTCGTGGCCGACGTCGAGGCCAAGACCTTTCCTTCAGACGGGGAGTCCTATCATCTGCCGCGCGAGACGCAAGTGGCGCTCGAAACAATTCGCGCTCGCAAGCGGGCAATGGCGAGATAACCTAAAAAGGGCGAACACAAAGTACACGAAGGCGCGATGGCAATTCGTTGTGGCCTTGTTTTTGTCTTCTTGACCTTCGTGTTCGCTCGGCTTCCGCAACTCTCCCTAAATGAAACTTCACTCAACTGTCGAGGAGACGCGTGCTGCCATGCGGGCCGCCAAGCGAAGCGGCAAGCGCGTAGCCCTGGTCCCTACTATGGGAGCGCTGCACGCAGGACACATATCTCTGGTCCGAGCAGCCAAATCGGGCAGCGATTTCGTTGCTGTCTCTCTTTTCGTCAATCCCACGCAGTTTGGTCGGAATGAAGACTTCAGCCAATATCCCCGGACCTTGGAAGCTGATCGGCACAAGCTTGAAGCAGAACGCGTGGATCTGCTGTTTGCGCCTGCCATTGA
>DATLKS010000027.1:0-8760 GCA_035538255.1 Terriglobales bacterium | reverse complement strand
CTCGGGCAACACCGGCCCTTCGGGATGACAGTTCATAAGAAATTGCCGGATGACGATTCATTGTGGAATCGAAGTGTTGAAGTGCGAGTGAGGGAACCGCGCCTCGCGATACGGTGTCAGTACCTCTCGAATGCTCGAAGTCCGGCATCTGACGAAGCGCTACTCTGCCATCGCTGCAGTGCAGGATGTGAACTTCACCATCCGTCCCGGACAGATCCTTGGCTATCTCGGTCCCAACGGCTCAGGCAAAACCACGACGGTGAAAATGCTCACAGGACTGATCGAGCCATCCGAGGGCGAAATTCATTTTCGCGGCGAAAACGTTCTCAAGAATCGTCTGTGGTTCGGCAAGCATTTCGGATATGTCCCCGAAGAGCCGTATCTCTACACCCATCTGACCGGACGCGAATATCTTCAGCTCGTAGGCCGTCTGCGCGGCATCGACAAGGGACGGCTGGAGCGCAAGATCGACTCGCTGCTCGAGCTCTTCGGGCTCGCCGACTTCCGCCACACCCAGATGTCGTCGTATTCGAAGGGAATGCGGCAGAAGGTTTTGCTTTCGGCCGCGCTGCTGCACGATCCCGATCTGCTCATCCTCGACGAGCCCTTTTCGGGACTCGATGTAACCGCCGCGCTCGTCTTCCGCAGCCTGCTGCAGGCGCTCGCGGCCGAAGGCAAGATGATCCTCTACAGCTCTCACGTGCTGGAAGTTGTAGAAAAAGTGTGCTCGGAGGTAGTAATTCTGCACCGTAGCCGCGTGCTCGCATACGATTCGGTAGCGCGTCTGCGCGATCTGCGCTCGTCGTCTTCACTGGAAGACGTCTTCGCGCAGCTGGTCATGCAGGAAGATGCAACCGCCGTCGCCTCGCAAATGATCGCCGCAATGCGGGACTAGCGGCACAAGGAACCACTCCGAATGCCAATCCGCGAACGCATCAAGACGTGGTTCGAGGCTACGCATGGCCCTGTTTTCGAGCTGCACAGGCACTACGTACGCAACCTCTTCCAGAGCGATCTGGTTACTTCGCCCGACGATCTGCGGCGCGTAGTCATCACCTGCCTCGCGGCCGTTGCCTCGATCGGATTCATGGTTCCCAAGCTCTACTACAAGAAATACGAATATCTCGGGCTTGGCAACGACGCCGACCTCTACCGCCGCGCTATCTACGCCGACCAGCTCTTCTTCATCGTAATTACGATGCTCGCCATCGCCGCGCTCGTCACCTTCCGCTGGGATTCGCTCTTCCCCAGCCGCCAGGATTATCTCGTTCTGCGTCCGCTGCCGCTCAAGCTCTCGCACATCTACTTCGCCAAACTGACGACGCTGTGCGCGCTCGCATTCCTCGTCATCGCGCTGCTCACGGTGCCCTGCGCGGTCTCGTTTGCCAGTGTCATTCCGGGAAAGCACGACCTCGCGCCCGGACTGCAGGAATTCTGCGCGCATGTAGCCGCAACTTCGTGCGCAGGAATCTTTATCCTCTTCGCACTGGCGCTGCTGCAAACCGTGCTGATGAACGTGCTGCCGCTGCGCTGGTACGCGCGGCTGTCGGCATCGGTGCAATCGCTGCTGCTGGTTGCGATCCTATGCGCGATTCCGCGGGCCATCGATCTGCCTAACGCATTCCGCTGGATCGATATGCGTCCGGCGTGGAGCATTTACGCGCCTCCACTCTGGTTTTTGGGGATGTACGAGCAGCTCCTCGGACGCGGCAGCCCCTTCGACCGCCTGCTCGCCATCCGCGGACTCGCCGCAACCGGCGTAGTACTCGCGGCGACGATCCTGGTGAGCGCGATTTTCCATCGCCGCTATGCCAGGCGCATCTTCGAATCCGAAGAACAGAAGCAGCGCTCCCGCGCGGGCCTCATCGACCGGCTCGCCGACCGGATCGCGCGCGAACCGCGCGAGTCTGCGATCCTGCTCTTCGCGCTGCGCTCGATGAATCGCATCAAGCAGCACCGCATGATCCGGCTGATGTATGCCGGCGTCGGCTGCGCGCTCGTACTCGAGAGCGGCATCGGCGTGATCCTCAGCGGCGCACTCAATGGCGGACGCATCCATCACGGTGCCGCCCTCGACGCCGTATTCGCGCTTCCGCTCGCGCTGTTTTTCTTTCTCTTTACCGGACTGCGCTACGCATTTCGCGTTCCGGTCGACCTGCGCGCGAACTGGATCTTCCGCCTCTCCGCACCCGACGCCCTCAGCGAACGCGAGAAAGCTGTGCGGACCATCTACGTTCTCTTTGCCGTGCTCCCCGCCATAGCCACGACTGCTCCGTTCCTGATCTTCGTAACCGGGCCATGGAAAGGAATCTATGGCGCAGCATTCGCCGGTCTGATCGCCATGCTGCTCATTGAGCACGAAATCGAAAACAGCGCCACGATCCCACTCACCTGCTCGTATCTTCCCGGCAAACGCAACATCCTCCACACCGGCATCATTTACTGGCTGACAGTGTTCGCTATCACCACGGTACTCACCGCGTTGGAGGCGATCGGCGCCAAGAACCCTGCGCGCGCAGCCTTAGTGTTGATCATGCTGTGCCTGATGTACTGGCGCATGCGCCGCAAAGAACACTTCGCCCTGCCAGAACTCCGTTTCGACGACATCCCAGAACCAGCAGTCGCCACTTTAGGACTGTCGCGGGAGTGAAAAAAGTTGTCGCCGTCTGCTCTCAGCTCTCAGCTAAAACCAAGATCAAAAACCACATTCCCACGCGGATAGACGGATTCACGCAGATGTTGGTTGACTGTTCGTGTGGCTGATGGAGCACGCTTCCCCTTTGAGCTCCCGGCAAATTGAAGTTACTGCATCTCGCCTAGTGAGGAGCCATGGTGGCGACAATCAGGCCAAAATATGCCAGGACCAGCACGCCTCCTCCTGCGAACTTCCACCACTGTCTATTGGTGCCGCTACTGTGGAAGAACACTGTCAGGCACGCGATGATGAGGACAAAATGCGCAATGCCTCCCAGCAGCACCATCATGGTGTCGAGTCGATGCACGTGGCCCGTCCGGAGAAAATGCCAGAATGCCACCGCTCCGGCCCACATCAAGTGGGTTACGAACAGATTGAGGCTGTTCCATGCCACTGCGATAGCAACGCCAGCGCCGAATCCCCAGGCGCTATTTCGACGCGCCAGGCGAACGACGGCCACGTAGATGAGCGCCTGGAACAAGTGCAGAAGACGAAGTTGCGGAACAACGGCGGCCGATATGATCAGCGCAACGATAAAGAGTCCGGCTCCAAACGGCACCCAGACGCAGGCAGATCGGGATTCGGTCGCAGGCTCAACCCTCATGTTGCGCACAACGTACGATTCACTCATCGATCTCACACCTTAGGACGTTCGCTCTGCGGCCCAGATAGGCGATAAAAATTGGAGCTCTTTCAGTTGGTGGGGATGTAATGGCCGCAAAAACGGAAAGTCAAAAACGATTCGCAGTTTCCTGAGAACCGGTCGTCCGAATTTCGCGTGCACCTTCACTAATTTCCTGCATCCTGCCGCCGTCCCTGTACCGTAACTATCTGCGGAGAGCTATGGCATGGTTCGACTACTTTTATTTGCGGCTGGTTTTGGCTGCGGCATTCTGCAGGCGCAGCAGACTCCATCTCTTACTGCCGATGAGATCATGCAGCATGTGGGCGCGAATCAGGATCGCGCTGAGGAGCTGCGTCGTCAGTATGTGTATAAGCAGCATGTTCGCGTCGTGAGCCGCAAGACCAACGGCAAAGTCATGCAGGACGAAGCGTCGGAGTACGTGGTTGTGCCCAGCGCGCAGGGGTCGAGCAAAAAGCGTACACAAGTCGCGGGCAAGTACTGGCGGAACCACGACTATGTGAGCTATTCCGGCGAGCGCACGCCCGACCATGGCAGCCTGGATGGCGAACTGGTCTCCGATCTGCGCGACGATTTAGCCAATGAGAAGCGAGCCAAGGATGGCATCGCTCCGGAGCTGTTTCCGCTTACGTCGAAGGAGCAGCAGAAATACGTGTTCAAATTGCTCGGCGACGACACGGTGAACGGCCGCAAGGCTTATCGTGTGGGATTCCGGCCTAAGAAGAACGATGACACGGTGTGGAAGGGCGAGGCGCTGATCGATGCCCAAGAGTTCCAGCCGGTGACGGTGTTTACGAAGCTGTCCCGGCATATTTCCCTTTGGGTGCGCACAGCGCTCGGCACCGATCTGCCTGACCTCGGGTTCAGCGTGACTTACAAGCGGCAGGAGGATGGCGTGTGGCCCCCCATCACGTTTGGGACCGAGTTCCGCCTGCGGGCAATCTTCTTTATTAACCGGGAAATCACGGTCTCATTGCAAAACAGCGACTTCGAGAAGACGCACGTCGATTCGGTAGTCCATTACGATGAGGCGAGTCTGCACAGGTAAATGCGAGCCGTTGTCTGCCGCGGTTTTGTGTTGCCTTCGTGAGGCGTGGTAGCATCGAAGCGAGGAGCTATGTAGGTCGAGCATGGACGAAGGGAGTCGATGAAATACTTGCCGAGTCGGATGTTCCCTGTTTTTTCGCTGCTTCGCAGCGAAAATTGCCGAGTTCTGGCCAGAAATCGATAAATTCGACACTCTGAAAAATTTTCGCTAAAATTTCGCTGTTAATTTCCCTGTTTTGGGACAAAACAGCGAAAAAACAGGGAAACTGGATCGAGAAAACTCTTGGCCGAAAGTTGACAGACTCAGAGCGATGTGTAGAATCAGCTTAACCCGCAGCCAGCGGGAGATGAGCAGCAGTGACTCCTCTCACAAGAACCCGAATGTATATGGGCATGTGCACCCCGGGCGGTGACCTGTCCACATCGGGAGAGTGAGAGTCGAGCAACAACCTTCCTGACGTGAGCGGCCGCCTGGGGCACCCGGCGGTCTTCGTATTTTCAGCGCAAATTCAAGAGCTTACGCAGGAGGATTCATGTCTTCAGATACACGCGGTCTCTGTACTCGCACCATCCACGGCACGCTGCCACCCGATTCCGCTACCGGCGCGATCCTTACTCCGATTTACCAATCCACAACCTACGTGCAGGAAGCGGTGGGAGTCCACAAGGGATATACCTATTCGCGCGCGGCGAATCCGACGGTCTCCGCGCTAGAGGACGTGTTGGGATCGCTCGAAACGGCTCCGACGCTGTGCTTTTCCACGGGCATGGCCGCAATTACCACGCTCTTCCTTTCCATTTTGAAACAGGGCGATCATGCGATCATTTCCGACGTCGTATATGGCGGTACAGTGCGCCTCTTCCGCCAGGTGCTGGAAGGTCTGGGCGTGCGCGCGAGCTTTGTGGACACGTCGAATGTCGCCGCAGTTGCCGCCGCTGTGGAACCGCGAACCAAATTGATTTTCATCGAAACACCCGCCAATCCCACGCTGAAGCTCACCGACATCGCCGCCGTCACTTCCGTCGCGCATAAAGCGGGTGTATTGCTCGCGGTGGACAACACGTTTCTTACTGCAGCCCTGCAGCCGGTGTTTGAACTAGGCGCCGACATCAGTGTGCTCTCGACGACCAAATATATCGAAGGTCATAACGCCACGGTCGGCGGATCGCTTGCCACGAAAGACGAAACGCTGCTGGAGCGGCTCCGGCTTGTGCGCAAAACCATCGGATGCATTCAGTCACCGCTGGAGTCGTGGCTCACGCAGCGCGGACTTAAGACTCTAAGCATGCGTCTCGAACGGCATTCCCAAAATGCACTCGCAGTCGCGACATGGCTGGAGAATCATCCGACGGTGCAGCGCGTCTCCTATCCAGGATTGCGATCGTTTCCCCAATACGACCTGGCATGCCGGCAGCACATTGCGCACGGCGGAATGCTTTCGTTTGAAGTTACCGGCGGGACTCCGGCAGCGCTGGAGCTGATGAAATCCGTGAAGCTGTGCGCGCTCGCCGAGAATCTTGGGGCGGCCGAGACGCTGATTACGCATCCGGCGAGCATGACTCACGCCGATATCCCGCCAGAGACGCGCGTTGCGTTGGGCATTCCCGATGGTCTGATCCGGCTTTCGGTTGGACTTGAAGATGCCTCGGACATCATCGCCGACTTGCAGCAGGCGCTGGAGAAGGCCGAGAGCTGTAGCACCGAGAGGAGCGCTGCCTGCGCCACCGTTTAACGGTTGCGTGGAGGCGGTGATTACCCATGAAGATCGATACCAAGTTGGTCCAATCTGCAGGTTGTCCGGGCGATCCACATCGCGCCGTCACAACGCCCATCTACCAAACCGCAACTTTCGAACAGGAAGGCGCACTCGAATTCAGCGAGTATGACTATTCGCGCAGCGGCAATCCCACGCGTGCCGTTTTAGAACAGCAGCTGGCTGAACTCGAACACGGAACACGGGCATTCGCGTTCGCCAGCGGACTCGCAGCGCTCACTGCAGTGACTCGCCTGCTAAAAGCCGGAGACGAAATACTTGCCGTAGATGACGTCTATGGCGGAACGTGCCGCCTGTTCTCGAAGATTCTGAATCGCTCTGAGATCTCCGTGCGCTACGTCCAAGGGACAACCGGAGAGGATTTTGCCCGCGCCTTCAGCGATCGTACACGCCTGGTTCATATTGAAACTCCGACGAATCCACTCCTGAAAGTCGTGGACATAGCCGGACTCGCGCAGGTTGCGCATCAACACCACGCCCTCCTTTGCGTGGACAATACGATGCTCTCGCCTTATCTTCAGAATCCGCTGACGCTGGGGGCCGACATCGTTATTCACTCTGCCACCAAGTTCCTTTGCGGACACAGCGATGTAATCGCCGGCACAGTGGTTGTACGCGATGACCAACTCGCCAAGGATCTCTATTTGATCCAGAACGGTGAGGGTGCGGTGCTGGGCCCATTCGACTCTTATCTCCTGCTGCGCGGCATAAAGACGCTGGCGGTGCGCATGGAGCGGCAACAGAGCAACGCCGCCCAGATCGCCGGATTCCTAACCGGACATCCAGCGGTGAAGCACGTTTATTATCCGTCATTGCTCGAGAAGAAGAGCTTCGGAATTCATGTGCGACAGGCGCGCGGCAACGGCGCCGTGGTGAGCTTCGAAACGGGATCGCTGGATACCTCGCGGCAGATCGTGGAATCGCTGAAGCTCTTTCCCATCACGGTGAGCTTTGGCGGGCTACAATCATCTGTGAGCCTGCCGGGACGGATGTCCCATGCCAGCGTCCCTGCGCACGTCGCGCAGCAGCGGCAACTGCCGGCGGACTTAATACGACTGTCAGTCGGTATCGAAGATTCCGAAGACCTGATTGCCGACCTCACAGAAGCTTTGGAAGTTGCGGAGAGCATTCCGGAGTTGCATGCGTCTGCCGGCTGACGATAGATGCGAAGCTTCGCAATTTTATCTGCATCTTACGTCCGAAGCTTCGTTCAGTGAGTCAGGAGGCGTGTGCACGAATGTTAAAGGTGCGTAAGCGAGCTGCGAGGCTGCGGAGCTGCGAAGCTCCGAGGCTTATCCTCACAAAGTTTGGGTCCGAAAGACGAACCCAATTCACAAGATACTTAGCAATCATGTTGGTCGTGATTGCCGGCAGCGCATGCGGAAAGTTTTTTCCCTCCGCCGGCACCCTGGTTGCGCTTGCCATTTCTCCCAATAATCCAACGATTCAGCCCAGCAAAACGCAACAATTCACCGCAACCGGGACTTTTGGCGATGGCAGCTCCAAAGACGTGTCCTCGTCGGTGACCTGGACCTCTTCCGCTGCAAACATTGCAACGATTAATTCTTCGGGACTGGCCACCGCCAGCACGAGCACAGGCAGCACCACCATCACTGCCAAATCGGGAAATCAGACCGCTACTACAACACTCACGGTGAGCAACAACACCGCCACGAGCATTACCGTGACAGCTCCAAATGGAAACACTGCTCTGACGCACGGAGGCACCGGCGAGCAACTCACCGCGACAGCAAACCTGTCTGGTGGCGGCACGCAAGATGTTACTCAGAGTGCTACGTGGAGCTCCAGCAACACCAGCGTCGCGACGGTAAGCAACACCGGCTTTGTTACCCCCGGGTCCACGCCAGGCACTGTGACCATCAGCGCCAGTTCCGGCGGCCAGACGGGACAGATTACGATAACCGTGATTTAGCAAACCTGTTCAGTTTGCTGCGTCTCATGATTTGCGCAAAACCGGTTCCCCGACCTGGAGCAGCTTAAGTGGCATTGGCTTCATTCAGCGAGAACGTACGCAACAATCGTCTCGCCGGGTGCTCGGGATTCCATTTCGGTGACCAGCCTTTGTTCTAGATTGTCAGGATCGGGCTTCATCTCGCAGGCCGCGATCTGCTGGTCCGAAGCGCCGTGAAAACAAAGCTCGCAGACTCCAAGCCCTCCGTCTTCATTGCGCACAGGCGGTCCGAAGACGCGGCAGGTCATAGGCCGAAACGGATACAGATCACAAGTTCCCAGATTCGGATCGAGCGCCGGGCAGATTTCATCGTTGGCGAACTCAGCGAACTTCTCCTGGCCTGACTCGCTCTTGTCCAGCATTCCCGTGTTGGGATCGCCCGGAAACTGATCGGCTACGCGCCTCAGGTAAGCTCGCGCTCGTCCTTTCACGCGCTCTGCACGCGCAGAATCGTTCTGCTGCAGCGCATTCAGACCTGCGCGGAGTCTGGCAGCGTCGAGAGCATTGATGGCAAACGCTCCAACGCAGCATTGAGTACATCCGGGGCGGCACACCAGCCACGCTCCCGCCTTGCGAGCAGCGTCGGCGAGAGCTGCATCGACAATCTGAACCAGCTCATGATCGCCGG
>DATLKS010000026.1:0-2117 GCA_035538255.1 Terriglobales bacterium | reverse complement strand
AGATACTTCGCGGGACCGTATCGCAGAAGGAATTCGTTTACTATGGGCTGCGGCAGGTCGGCGGCGTTTGGACTGCAATGCAAGTGGAAGCCAAGCAGCAAGGCAAGCCCGGCTCATCGCTTCTTGTAATCGAAACGGGCTCGGGAAAAGCAAAGCTTGGACGCAAGGACTTCGATATCAGCCAGTTCAACACGCAAGAAG
Source organism: Terriglobales bacterium (assembly GCA_035538255.1). GTDB lineage: Bacteria > Acidobacteriota > Terriglobia > Terriglobales > Acidobacteriaceae > Gp1-AA112. The sequence goes on along the minus strand of DATLKS010000026.1, from coordinate 1,916 downwards.
AAAAAGGCAAATAATCGAATCGCTGAGTGGTGTCCTAGTTGGAGAACGAAAAAGAACGAGTCTGAAGACCCACCACTACAACTTCATCGGGAGGAATCCGGTGCCGTCACGGGAGCGTCCGTGGTGTCTGACGTTGCCGGGGCCCCATGGAGGCCATAGGGCCACCAATTCCAGTCGCCGGCAAGTTGCAATAGCGCCGGCCCGACCACCATACGCACCGCTGTAGCATCAATGAACACTGCCACTGCTAGTGTAAAGCCAAGCATCTGGACGACGAGAAAGCCGCCCATGGTGAATGCGGTGAAGACGGCAATCATAATTGCCGCGGCGCTCGTGATGAGCCCGGCCGTCCGCGCCAAGCCTTCGATCACCGCCGATCTTTCGCATAGACCGCACCGACGTTCTTCGAGAACTCGCGCCACCAGAAAGACCTCGTAGTCCATGCTCAATCCGAAGACGATGGCAAACGAGAGAATCGGCACGATCGGGTATACCGTGCCGGTCGGTCCGCTGAGCCCAAAGAGTTTGCTGCCGTGGCCTTCCTGAAAAACGAGAACTAACGCACCGAATGAGGCGCCAACGGAGAGCAGATTGAGCGGAATTGCTTTTAGCGCAGCAAATAAGGAACGCAGCCCGATCAGCAGCGCCAACAAGCTCCCCAATAGAACGCCACAGACTACCTTCGGCAGCCATTTTGCAACCACCGAGTCGTAATCTGCGTCGAGCGCGGGAACACCACCGACGCGCAGCATGGCTCCAGGCACGCCGGTGATGGCAGCGACGTCGGACGAACGAACCTCCCGTACCCATCGTATTTGTTCGTTCGGAGAAAGAGTGGAGATGGGCAGCAACTCAATCAAAGTGGCTTGGCCGTCGGTGCGAAGGAAACCTTTGCGGATTGCTTCGGGCACATCGTTGATGGCATCCGCAGTGTCTGCCATTCCTGTGAGCATTGGAAGAGAGAGAACCTCTTGCGCTCTGGGATCGCTCTGAAAATGTTGCGTCACGCGACTCACAGCAAGCCAGCCAGCTGGCGAGAGCGGAGGAGTCTGCGGCGGCAACTCCAGGATCACACGGAGAGACCGCACGATGCCCGATCGTCCCATGCCTTGGAGCGTGTGAAGCGCTCGCACCGACTCGGCTGCAGCCGGAAGCGAATCATGGTCAGGAATTCCGGGAGAGATTTTGCGCGCCTGGAATGCAAGGATGAGTAGCGGAGTCCCGACGAGAAGCAGAGCTGTCCAGGGCCGACGAGTGATGATGGTGCCCCAGCGTACCCAGCGCGCGCTCGGTGCGCATGGGTCGTCCGGCGTTTTGAGTCGTGCCGCTGGAAGTTTCAATCGAGCGGTATTGATGCGCTTCCCTACAAGACCAAGCACCCACGATTCAGGCACAGGTGCTGAACCTCTTGCAAGATTTGCAGGGGCAGTTTGGCCTCACCTATCTCTTCGTGGCACATAACCTCTCAGTGGTGAAGCATATTAGCGACCGGGTAGCTGTGATGTACCTTGGGCATATCGTGGAACTGGCAAAGAGTGAATCACTGTATGAGGTGCCCCTGCATCCATATACACAGGCACTCCTCTCCGCTATTCCAGTACCCGATCCTGTCAAAGAGCTGCGACGCAAACGTATCATCCTGGAAGGTGACGTACCAAGTCCGGTCAATCCGCCCTCCGGCTGTACCTTCCATCCACGCTGCTGGAAGGCCCAGGCCATCTGCCGCGAGGTCATTCCACCCTTGGAAGAGAAACAGCCAGGCCATTTCGCGGCCTGTCACTTCCCTGGATAAGCGAATCAGGCATCACGTTGTTCCATGCGTTTCATTCGTGAAAGCAAGCGGATGCGCGCCATCAAGTGGCGCGCATCAAACGGTTTTACCACGTAATCATCGGCGCCAGCATCAAATCCGGCAA
>DATLKS010000025.1:0-3063 GCA_035538255.1 Terriglobales bacterium | reverse complement strand
CTTCGCACGGGCGGTTTGTCTGCGTTCCCCGCAACTGCTCGAAGACTTGGCGGTGAAGCAGCTCTTCAAATTGCCTCACTCGCAACCCAGAGCGCTTTACCAAGTGCAGGAACTCGTCTGCACATGAGCGCAGCGCATTTTCAATTGCCGCTTTCAACTCGGTGAATGCGGCTTTGTTCTCAACTTCGATCGGAGCCTGTGCGTACATTGCTCGTACTAACTAATCTTGGAGCGGGAGACGGGAATCGAACCCGCGACCAACAGCTTGGAAGGCTGTGACTCTAGCACTGAGTTACTCTCGCTCTTACTACTGCTGACTGCAGGTCCTTCGCTTCGCTCAGGATCTCGCCTGCGGGCTCCCGCTTCGCTCACGCCCGCAAATCGGCTCGACTTGGAAGCTGTGACTCCACCACTGAGTTACTCCCGCGAAACAAGCTGCTAAGCTTCTAGCTCCTAAGCTGCCAGCTAAACTTCGCCGATGCTGCACCATTGCGAACTGCCCGACCGGCAGCTATCGTCGGTTCTCGCTCCCACCTAATTGGGTATTGCGATCTTCTTCAACTTCACGCTTCAATCGAGCCGCGTGCGTGATTGTTCGCAACGCAAATAGTCCCAAAACAGCAAATGTGGCTAGCCGAATTTTGTCTGGCTGCATCGTTCGCCAAACTAACAACCCGAGACCCGCATAAGCGAGCAGAGCCAACGCTAGACGCAAATTAATTGGCACAAATCACTGGTGCACAGGGGAGGATTCGAACCTCCGTAGCTCCAAGGAGCGGCAGATTTACAGTCTGCTGCCATTAACCACTCGGCCACCTGTGCAACGAAAACTGGAGCCGATGACCAGGATTGAACTGGTGACCTCTCCCTTACCAAGGGAGTGCTCTACCAACTGAGCTACATCGGCGGAACTAGCTGCTAACTACTGGCCGCTAGCGACTAGCAAAAGCTTCTCATTCCGCTGCCCGATTTTCTGCTCTCGAAAAAGGGCGCTTCAAGGCGGACCAAAAACGCAAAAGAACCAACTTTCTGGCTAGCAGCCAGAAGCTAATAGCTAGCAGCTTGAAAGGGAGGTGTTCCTCTCGAAGACGTACTCTTGTTGCGCTGCGGCCGCCGACAAACTGGAGCTGGCGAAGGGATTTGAACCCCCGACCCTCTGATTACAAATCAGATGCTCTACCAGCTGAGCTACGCCAGCAAACCTTCCACGCGCCCAACTGTCCGCCGACACTTAGACCCGCGCCCGCAAAGCGGGAAACTAAGAAAGTTTAGCATCGCTGCTGGAGGCGCGCAACCGAGGTGCTGGCGCTGCGAATAAGATTTATGCGCCGCCGATTTCAGCAGATACCGCCGAACCAAGCCGATCGCAACACAGACAAGAGCCACTGGTGCCGCCAGCAACGCGAATGAGGAGAACGTGAAACTAGCCATTCGGGTGATGAGACTAACATCGCCGGTAGCTGTATTTTCCACGAACACAATCGCAGCTCCGCCTAGCGCGATGAGGACCAGCAGAACGAGAATGCGAACACCGCTCCTAAGCCACACATCGTCGCTTTCCTGTTCTATTAGCTTGCCGAGCCAGTCTGACGAGTCCACGGCGCTCATGCTATCTCTGTTTTGGCGCTCCAGCGGATAGCCGAGCAGCTTTGTTATTATTTGCGGTCGAGTCTTCTCACTCGCCATCTTGCACACGCGATCTCATCCCCCTTTTTCCGTTGGCGCAACGTGTTCCGATCAGCCTGACATTCTTCTCCGCGCTTTCAACGTATGAGCCGGGCCCGGCGACGACGCAATTTCGCGGTGGTCGTTATCGTTCTCCTCGTTTTGGGACTGTTGGCCGCTGCGGTGCTGTTGCGCATGCACGCCGCTCCGGAGCCGGCGCGATTGCTGCCTGAATGTGACGGCGTCCTCTATGCCAACCTCAAGCCGGTGCGGGCATTCACGAAGTTTGGCGGGAAACAGACTTCGTGGGCGCCAGAGTACCGCAGTTTTGTCGAGCAAACCGGCTTCCAGTTTGAGCGCGACCTCGATGAAATCGCCTTCGCCATGCATGCTCCACACGACGCGCAGCATGAGACACGGTATAGCGAAGTAATCGTCGGCCGCTTCAACTCTACTAAAATCGCGGACTTTCTCTCGCGTATGGCGCGGTCGCGCGAAAACTATCGCAGCCATGAGATATTTCTGATTCCATACGAAGATCGGACTGTTCGCGTGACGGTGCTCAGCGTCGGCATGGTCGCCATTTCCAATACGGGAGACCCAGCGCAAATCGATCACATTATCGACGAGTTTCGTCGCTCGGCATTTGCCTCCGGAGGTCCTCGGCTTGTGGCGAAGTACTACCACAAAGTGCCTTTCGGCAGCCTGGCGTGGTTGATCACAGAGGTCGAGCCACCCACGGACATTTCTCTCGGCGGAACTATCAATCCGCTTCCATTCATCCGTCAGCTCTTTGGAGGTGGCGTGGTGGTTGGGTCAGCTCGTTACAACGGGAATGTGCTGCTGCGGGCGGAAGACTTTCTGCACGATGAGGCCGCCGCGAAAGATCGCTCCGAACAGCTTCAGAACCTGGTCACCTTATACAGGACGACCGAAGCTCAAACCCGTCCCGAACACATTGATCCCGATCTGGAGTCGGCCTTGAACAGCTTAAGCGTCGAGCACAAAGATGATCATGTGCAAGTGAATGCGTCGATTCCACGGTCATTGATTGAGAAGATGTTTGAGGCACCAATGGAAGCTGAACCAGCGCCTGCACCCCAGCCGCCTCCGCGAAAGCGTTCCAAACGGCACCGACATTAATGGAGCCACGGGCTTCGAAGTAACAAGTCTCCGAGGAATCACCGATCAACCTGGGCTGGGGCAAGGGCCGGATCCCACGCTGCCGTTTTTGTCTAATTTCCGGGATTAGGATTCTGCTCTTCGTCCTTTGGCTGTGGAGCTTTTGGCAGTTCCTTCTCGATTGGCTTGCGCGGGAACATCTGGTCGCGCATGGCTGCGTTGTACACGAAGTCGGCAACGATCACTGCGATTTGACGGAGATCGTCAAACTGCAGG
>DATLKS010000024.1:0-2598 GCA_035538255.1 Terriglobales bacterium | reverse complement strand
ATTCGGTCGGAACACAACTTCGAGGACATCGTCGGCAAGAGCGCCGCGCTGCGCAGAGTGCTAGATCAAATTGCGATTGTCGCTCCCACGGGGTCAACAGTGCTCCTGCACGGGGAGACCGGCACTGGAAAAGAATTGCTTGCTCGGGCCATTCACAACCGCAGTCCGCGTCGCGAACGTACCTTCGTTCGACTGAACTGTGCCGCCATTCCTTCCGGATTGGTGGAAAGCGAACTCTTTGGGCATGAAAAGGGCGCGTTCACTGGCGCTCTCATGCAGAAGCGAGGCCGGTTCGAGTTGGCCGATCGCGGCTCACTCTTCCTGGATGAAATCGGGGACATCAGTCTTGACCTGCAGCCAAAGCTCTTACGCGCTCTGCAAGAACAGGAATTTGAACGCTTGGGAAGCGCGAAAACTATTCGAGTTGACGTTCGTTTGATTGCCGCAACCCACCGCGATCTGCAAAGCATGATACGCAACAACCAATTTCGCGAAGACCTTTTTTACCGATTGAACGTCTGCCCGATTGAGATCCCACCGCTTCGCGAGAGGCGCGAGGACATTCCTCTGCTCGTTCACTATTTCGTTTTGCGGTTGTCCCGCCAAATGCAAAGGCGCATCAAGTCTGTCCCGAAGGACGCAATGGAAGCGTTGGTGAATCACGACTGGCCTGGAAACATTCGGGAGCTTGAGAACTTTATCGAGCGCTGCGTCATTTTCACGCAAGGGGACGAGTTGAAAGTTCCTCACGACCAGCTCAAGAAGGCGGCTAGCCGCAGCGTTGGATCGGCATCATCGACATTCGAGCAAGCGGAACGGCAGGTAATCGTCGATGCGTTGAAGGCCTCGTCCGGAAGGATATCGGGCAAAGGCGGGGCGTCAGAACGCCTCGGACTGAAACGAACGACGCTCCAAAACAAGATGCGCAAGCTGAATATTGGTCGCGCTGAATATTCCAGCACGTAAGGATGCCGGGCTCGCATCGGAAGCAAGGACCGGCAAGGCGATCAATCAGCCTGAGTGTCGTGCGATTCCAACCTCTGTTTTATCGTCGCGAGGACCCGTGCGAGCGAAGATCGAGCTTTGTCCACAGCCACCTTTCGCACGATGCTTCCTTTTAGTCCGGTAAGGCCGGCCTGCTTCGACCCTTTGACGGTAATGATGTAGAACCCGGAGCGTTGCGCATCCCTGACGCAGACCGTGAGATCAAGTGCCGTTTCGAAGTAATGGCTTGCATAGAGTTGCTTCTCGGCTAGTACGTAAGCGGGATCCGTTGGGCTCGCTCCGCGATACACCACCCTCTGAACGATCCGAAATGTAGGCTTCAATCCGAAGTTGACCTTCTCCCAGTAGAAGCCTGCTTGCACGTTGGCCGACTTCGCCTTCGGATATTCAAGAAGATATTCGTTGAGTTCGGGGAGGTATTCCGGAAGTGCGCTTAGTCGCGTTAACAGCGCCGCGAACGTTTCCGCCACGGCAGCAGGATGATTCTTGTCACGATAGACGCCGAGGGCGGCATTGCCCCCGTTTATGTAATTAAGTAGTGCTTGCAACGCCATTTGGCGGGCCAGGCTATTCACTCTGTCGGCTGCGTCAGGCGCTGACCAGTCTATGGATTGCCTAAAACCCTCCATCGCCTCGGTTGGCAGTTGAACCTGACAATGTCCTGCCTTGCAGTTTTTCAGTTCTTCGACGTCTTGCTTTTCAAGAGTGAAATCCTCAAGGTCCGAAAGCCGTGGAGGATCGCTGAAGCTTTGAATTGCCAGATAGCCTGGGAGTTTGCGCACCGCGTCGATGTCCGAGGCGAGCTTGAGGTAGCTCTCTGGACTCGCCTCCACGTATACGGAGCCGAAGACAAAGACTTCGTCAGGAGTGCGCGACTCAATAACCTTAGCAACCGGCTTCCCTGAGCGGATCGCTCCTGTCTGATCTTCACTCAAGCCAACAAACTCTCGGAAGAATCTATACGGCTCGTCCGAGCGCTGAGCTTTAGTCACAGGCGCCGTCAGCAGCAATGGGACCACAAGCGCTATGCAAAATCTGTTCCTTATCATTGCCTTTTACCTCTCTTGTGTTTGTCGACTCACCTCTCTTCATCACTGTCATGCAAGTCACCCCGACTGCCGCCCAGAAGATGGCCCGCGCCCGCCGGCACAAAGCCAATGTCAATCCCGCGGTGCCTGTCACACCAAACATATTTGCCATCAGCATATTTCCACCTTCATACGTCCCGAAGTTACCCGGACTCAGCGCGCCGACGAGGTTGATCATCTTGGTCAAACCTTCCATGGCAATCGCGCCAACCACGCCAACATCTGCTCCCATGAATCGCAGGATGAGATACACCTCCAGGACTGCCATCGCGTGCCACAGGAAATTGAGAATGAGGCTCGCATAGAACGCGACACGCTCTTCGCGATAAAAGCTGAGGAGTTTGTGTTCGGCTGAATCAATGACCGAGAGCTTGCTGCTGACCAACTTGTGAAGCCGAGGCAATCGCGCAATCGTTCTTGCAGCGTTTCCCATCAGCTTCCACCCACGTGTGACAGCGACAGCTGAAATGGCCACTATTCCGGTGAGAACGGCCGTAAGCAGCAA
>DATLKS010000023.1:0-5268 GCA_035538255.1 Terriglobales bacterium | reverse complement strand
GGGCAGATTAAAGAGCAGTTGCATTTCCGTCCCGAGAGTCAACGGTTCTTTTTGGGGCTGCAGCAGCATCCCCCCGCGCTCACGTTGAGCGTATTCGTGACGGTTTTTACATTCCCAAAACGGATTTCAACCGGAATTGTGAGTGACACTCGCGGGTACCTGCGAGCGGTCTTCCAGATGTCAGATGTCTGAGGTTCGGAGCCTGCAGTCATCAGCGATTGCGGAACCCAGTCCATCCTATCAGCTAGGCGCAACTTAGCACGTCAAATGAGATTGCATCCGACATGAGACCATCAGCATCAACTCACCGTCGCCTTGGATTTTGGATTTTCTGATGACAGACGTCCTCCGCTCGCCTTCGAAGTTCTCTGTATTCAAAGTCAATCCTCATCATCCCAAGCTGATTGAATCCTATTGTCCGGGTTGCGGCCTGCTGATTGCGGCAAGCCCTCGTCCGGAGGTCCTCCGCATTCTGGAGCGGATTCATGCCTGTCCTGTTCATTTCAAATATCCGAAGCGAGCGTGATGCTTAGCGGGCTGATTTCCGCTCTACGGTCTTGAGCTTTCTGTCTTTCTTACGCTGCTCGATTACAGGTGTGCCCTTGGCATTGCCCAGAGCGATGTCGGCTAGGCCAAGCAGGCGATTTTGGGCTCTGATTTCAGACTGCAAAGTTCTCAGGAATGAATGCTTAGAAGACCCTCGATTTGCGAGAGTAGTCGGTAGCCGTGAGCTATCAACCCACAACCCAGTCGTCGCCTCGGTTCTCTCCTTGGCGATTTCAATCGGTTCAGATGTCTGTTTCTTCTTCGCAACCGTTGCTGTCATTGTGCACACGTAGAGTATCCGTGGGGAGATGCGCGCTTGCGCAGCTTGGGTTGCACTCTTGTTAAGACTCTGAACAGCGCCAATGAAGAAGCCCTCAGCGGCGCTCGTTCCTTGAGCGAACTGGCCGCCTCCTACAGTTGTTATTTTTTGACTGCCTATTTTGCGTTTGCAACGTTGAGTGGTCGGCGTCTACATATGCTAGACGTTCACCTCTATGTGCCAAGTTGCGTCTTCCAGCACCCCAGTCCCATGCGTCTTTCCTAGGGTTTGATCTTCAGGGCAGTTGCAGGCTGCTCTTCCCTGCATGAGTGAAGCACAATCACAGAATTAGGAGAGTTTAATGACTTCGGTGGGCTGACGTTACGTAAGTGTCTTGTTCCACGTGCCCGGCTGACTCATCATGGGCTCATGGAATCGCTTGCGGCAATTCGACATAAGCGGCGAGTCGCCTTTGACCGCGCCAAGATTACCTGGAATCGCAATAATGTCCTGCGCCGCTCAAGCACCGGCCGGCTGCTGTTGGTGCTTGAACGCTGCATTGCTCTAATCCACGACGAAGGCGAGATGAGCACGCGCCGATTATCGCGGCTTGCCGATGAGCTGAGTTATGCCTGCCAGTTGGCGGACGAAGCTGGGGTTCAGAACGGCTGGATTAGCGACGCGCAAGGAATGTTCTCGCTGGTTTTTGCGATCAGCAGCGGCGACATTGTCTTCAGCAGCCTGCGCGAGAGCCTGGGCGCGGATCCTTTTCCAGGCGAGCCCATCGTTTCCGACAACTCGTGGATTCTCGCAAGAGCAATTAACGAGATCTTGAGCCAGGAGAAGGCATCTTCCCTGCGCCGTAGCACGCGTATTCCGGCTGACGTGCCGGTTGAAGTACACGGTGATGGATTCGCCTGCGCTGGCGAAACGATCACCGTCAATTTGCACGGTGCACTCGTGAGAATCGCAGGTCCGTTAAGGATTGGAGACCGCGTTACCGTCCGTGTGCGTCCCACGGGAAAGTCCGCGTTTGGAGCTGTTGTCTTCGCTAATGATAGCCAGCGGCAATTCGGCATTGAGCTGCAACATCCAGAGAACATCTGGGGGGTGGCTTCTCCACCTCTAGATTGGAATATGCGGCTAGCCAATTAGCCAATCTCTCGCTCAATGGGAGACGCACCGCTCGCGTGCGATTAACGGCAAAAATCGTAAGGTTATCTTGCCCTGAGAATCTGCTGAAACAGCGAGTCCGTTTCCGGGGAAGGACTCGCGCCCAGCTCTTCGCGCAGCAGTTCGCGGCAACGGGCGAAGATGCGCAAAGCTTCGCTCCGGTTACCCATCCCCGCATGCAAGCGCATCAGGCGTTGATAGGCAGTCTCCCGAAAACGCTCGTGCTCGACGATTTCCGCAGCATACTGAATAGCCAGTGCCGATTCGCCATTCCTCAGACTAATCTCAGACAAACACTCAAGGCCACGCACTAAGAGGGCGCGGAGCTTTGAGCGTTGCAGTTCTATCCACGGCGCTTCCTCATCTGGGAGGAATGAACGCCGACCAATGCAAACAGCGACGTTTGCCAGACCCCAGCCGCGTGGTAATGAGCCTATCCGTAATGCTCCTTCCGCCTCGTCAATTGAGTTGGCCGCCTCCTCCAGGTCAATCCAGGTGTCAGCAGGAAGATGCAACTGTACTGTCCCGAACCGCACGTCGATGCGAGCATCGACGCCGACCTTCCGCAGCACCGACCGCAGCTTGCTCAGGATCGCACTCAAACTCGTATCAAGCTCGCACGGTGGATCCTCCGCCCAGAGCACATTGACGAGTTCGTCCCGATTTGCAGAAAAATGGCGCTGCAAGATAAGGAATGCGAACGCCAGGCGTCCCTGCCGGCCAGGCAAATGATGCTCCTCGGCTAAGCGGGTGCCGTTCTCTAGCGCAATCCGTCCGGTGACGTAGATACGCGGCGATGCCAAGGTTTTCCCAACCTCCATCCAAGCTCGCGCCAAACCTCTCATTGTAGTTTCGGATCGAACTTGCTGAAAGGAGAGGTTATGAAGAAAGTCATTAATTGCCCCTGTGGATTCGTGGTCAGAGCAGATAGCGACGAGCAGCTAGTCGCGAAGGCACAACAGCACGCAAAGGAGACCCACCAGATGGAACTTACTCAAGAGCAGGCGCTGGCGATGGCACGCCCCGCCTAGCGGGCCTTAAGGGAACAATTATGAGTTCAACAGGGCCGAATAAGGATACTGTTCTGCGTACGGTTTGCCTAGTTGTCGCATCAGGTATTTATCGCGTGTGGCATGCGCAGCATCGCTTGGCAGCTGAAGTGACTCTGCTCAAAGACCATTTTTCCCGCGCTGCTCCCGTTGTCTGGAGCCTGTTTACTTTGAGATGGTGCGCTCTGCGCCTGCGGGCATCAGCCCTTACCGCTTCAATGTGACTTTGTACGAGCTTCGCGAATCGGAGAAGGATGAATCCTTCGCAGGTTGATTGGCCCTGACGAGTCTTCTCTCTTGTTGATGCCTTTTGAGAGACAGCCATGCCTACTGTATTTTGGGCGTGGTTGAATTGCGGCCGTTGCGCGCTGGGCTCAGGAGCTTGCGAACCGAATCCAGGAAGTCATCCGGCTGACGTGCCAGATGAGCAAATACGTCCTGCTCCATCAGATCCGGCGTGCCGTTATGGTGCAGTTCCAAGATGGGCACGTTGCAGTGCTCTCTAACCGCCACCCATACGCGCCGCTTCTCGGCGGGTGGTACGGAATAGCCGAGCATAATCAGCCGGAGATGCTCACACTTACGCACCTCCTCCGTCGCGTTTTCGGCTGTGGCCGGAATCACCGCGAACCCCGCATTTTCAAGAACCGTCTTCCGAACGTCCGCAAGCCTGGGGTCACGGGAGACCACAAGAATCTTCTCTCGCTCACGTTGCGGCATTGCTCTCCATTCGGCGGGATGCGAAATTTGTGCGCTGCGCAAATTCAGAGCTGGTTCGTGTTCGTTGCCGCCCGGTGCGGGTTGGCCTCGAGAGAGTAGCTGCGCAGCCATTTTGCGACTTCCGTGTTGAACCGGTAGTGCATATGGATATCGGAATCGTCCAGGACACGCCACGGCCCTTCGTTGGTGCGGAATTCGACGCAATGCTCCCGCAGGCGGTAGTCGTTAGATACACCACCATCAAAGAAGAGACGAAGCGTGGGCAGGTAAGGCACGTGTCCGATTGAACGTCAGGCTAACCTAAAAAGATGTCGCGGGGTACATATCGGTTGTCATAAATCTGTCCAGAGCAGCCGGAAACGTCTCGAAATACAGCTGAGACGCAACCCTGGAATGGGCAACCAGCAACTCAAGCGGCTCTCTGCGCTTCTCGCAGACGTTTCAGCGCTGCCTTGGGGCCTTTGCATGCCAGAATCTTGAATTTCTTGCCGTTTGTCGCGTTGTAGTTCACGAAGAACTGCTCGATTTCGCGCAACAAAGATGGGTTGAGATCGCGAACTGAACGGACATCGTTATGAGTGTGGCTGGCATTGCAGACCGCGATCAAACGATCGTTGCGCTTCAGCTCTTTTTCTTCCCGCTGCTCTGCCTCTATGACCCCGATGAGCCTTGCGTCGACCAGGCATCCGGGAAATGCAGGCTGATCCATCAGCAGCAGTACGTCGATGGGATCTCCGTCCGAAGCCTCCGTGGAGGGAATGAAGCCAAAATCATGCGGGAATGACATGCCTTCGGGAAGGACCTTTTTCAACTTAAATGTGCGCTGCTCGGGATCAAACGCGTACTTGTTACGGCTTCCCTTCGGCGTTTCGATAATCACCTGCACATGCTCGTCGCTATCCATGGCCTTCAACTGAGCCGGATTGCCAAGGCTGTTCCCCTCTCCCAAAATGAATTTTCTGTTACTTTCGATGAACGGGATCGTGCTCTCGATGTCTGCACGCGAGCTGCTGGCAAGATTTGGCGTTCTGGAGCTGGCCCATTCTGGGCCGATTAGCTATTCCCGTCGTGGAGGGCCGAAAACCTCCAGCACCGCCGCCAGGAGTTTCTGAGGATCGTTTCCGGCGATCACGTAGTCAGCGCATTTGGGCGCGTGACCATTGCTCGCTGATTCTACGACGACGGCAAAGAGGGGTCTCTTTGGGTGTCTCTCCTTCAAGGAGTCGCAGATTTCAGTCGCCAAGGCGTCTCCTGGCGGACAATCGACGACATACCCATCCACATCGAACTTTTCCGCCGTCTCAAATAATTCTTCGGCGTTTAATGCGGTCAGCACGTTGAACTGGCCGACTTCAAGCACGAGCTTACGAGGTGAGACGCCTTGCGTTGGAAGATCGAGCACCAGCAGTACACGCCGGACGTGCCGCTGGTTCGTCACTGGAGCGCGATTGAGCCACTCGTCCACCTCGTCGGAGAATGCCATCACCGCACTGTGGTCTCTTCCGGTTGGGCGTCGCACAG
>DATLKS010000022.1:0-1898 GCA_035538255.1 Terriglobales bacterium | reverse complement strand
CACTCGATGGCCCGAACATCTGACCGCTTTCATCCCTCCCAAACGAACGCGTCAAAAATCCGTCGAGTATCGAAGCCGAGCTGCTGGTACAGCTCAACTGCATTACGATTAGCTTGGGTCACAGTCAAAGAGAGTTCTGTGAAGCGTCGGTCGAGCAAACTTCGTAGGCATGCGCTCATCATGGCTCGAGCCAGTCCGTGCCCCCGGAATTCGGGCAGCAGGCACACCTGGGTGACGTGCCCAACATCCTCTCGCACACGCGAGCACAGCAGCATTCCGATGATGGAGCGCGAAGCCGTGTGCACGGCAGTAAACGAGGAGGTGGGATCAAAGGTGCCGCAGCCTGGGAACCGGACAATATTGTTTAAAAAGCGTAAAGATCCCGCAATGCTGCGATATTGATCGTTGATCTCAGAATCCACGTGCCCGGCATACGCTTGCATGATCACATTTGCTGCTGGCTGAAAGTCTTGCTCAGCCCACGGACGAAGTGCAATGCCGTTCAATTCCGGAGCATGAAAGTCTGGAGCCGGACGTAAGGGAATTGACATGAAGAGACGTGGAAATCGGCGAAACCCGTGCCGGACAAAGGGAGCCGACGTCGTGCCGCTGTCGTGCAGCAGCAGTTGGGCTTCGATGCGGTGGACCCCGGGAGAATTTTGCAGCGTTGCGGTAACGTGGTTTAGCAGCCGTTCGCCTAGTCCGGTTTCTGCGCGAGCCGAAGTGAACATATCGCCGACTACGCCCTTACTGCCCTCATAGACGAAGAATGAATAACCCAAGGTTTTGCCATCGTCGACAGCGGCATATCCCGGCAAAATTTTGGAGTCAAGATAGCGCAAGATCATCTCGGCCGAGCTCTGGTAGTCCCAGCTCATGCGGTCCGACCAAAGCCGCGCCTCTTCCATAAGCAGCGGGCGAAGCTCAATTGCGCCGAAATGTCGAAGGTCGATAATTTCCACAAGCTCGCACTCCGCAACGTCGCGGACCTGCCTCACGGCTGCTGCGCTTCTGCTTTGTCTCAAAGACAAATGTTTCTCCCTGGAACAGCAAACAAGCCCTCGCTGCCTGGAACGAAACACAGACCGGCAAAAGGCAGGAACCAGAGTCTAAGAGAAGCTCGACCCATGCGGGAAGCTCTTTTCCTTAGCAGGAACCTTAGCGTACAGCCGTAATCATTCAGCTTACCTTGCCATCGAGCCACTTGACGAAATCCAGATGACCTCAAGGTGCTGGGGGTTCGTTTCACCGGGAAAGGGTGAGCCAAAGGAAACGAATTTACGACCTGGGCCCAGCCGGTTTGCGATCGCCTCATGCTCACCTTCGCGCGCAACCAGAATGTGTTCGCCTACAGGAATCTCTCCGCGCTCGTACCGTTCGATGCGTTTGTCCAAGTAAAAGCCGAGTCCGTACTCCACATCCCGACGTGCCTCGAACACCGCAACGGGCCGAAACCGCGGAGGAAAATGTTCGCTTTCGATCTTCTGTACGTACGCTGCTATCTGGCGACTCGAGTAGGCTTCGCCGAGAATTCGTCCGGCATAGTGCAGAAGAAAGAAGACTCCAAATGCCACTGGGGCGATGGTGGTCCATAGCAGCATGCGCTGGCCACGGCGCCGCACAAGAAAAAAAATAAAGCAAAACACTGCTGCGCCTACCGCACTGGCGTAAGCAAGTGCCGCGGCCGGTGGAAGCGATTTGGGATCGAGAACGATATGCGGTACCAGCAGCACGGCTATAGTCAAGAGTCCCGTCAGCAGCGCGTGACCGAACACTAATCCGCTTCGCATAGCCTGCCGCTTTTTTCTGTGCAGATAGTCGGCGGTGAGAATCGCCCAGGGCGGGATTGCCGGCAAGATGTACCCCGGCAGCTTGGATTGCGAAAAGGAAAAAAACAC
>DATLKS010000021.1:0-1556 GCA_035538255.1 Terriglobales bacterium | reverse complement strand
GGCAGCAATCCTCCAGCACCTTCGCCACCGACCATTGAAGGAAATCATCCCAACTCGGAGGTGAACCGTGGCTAGTCCGCCGGTGCCTCCACAAATGCCCTACGATCCTCGCTACTATCGGCGCAATCGTCGGAGCTCGATGACTGGGCCAATCATCCTGATTGGCATCGGCGTGATCTTCCTGCTGGCGAACATGCATGTTCTCAGCGGGGCCAGGATCGCCTGGCTTTTTGCCACGTGGTGGCCGCTGCTGCTGATCCTGTTTGGACTGGTTCGAGTGGTGGAGTACGCCATTGCGCGGAGTGAAGGAGGTCCGCCAGCGCGGCTCGGCGGAGGAGCGGTTGTCCTGCTGGTTATCTTCATCGTCATCGGGCTTTCCGCCTCATCCGCGCGCCACTGGAATTGGCAAGCGTTCAACGACAACGTTGACATGAATCCCGGTTGGGACGGGATGTTCGGTCAGAAATACGATTTCACGCAGGAGCTCTCGCACCCACTTCCTGCCGGCGGATCGATCCAAATTGATTCTGACCACGGTTCCGTCACGGTTCATGCAGCGGACAATGGGGACAGTCCTGTGAAGATGATCGTACATCGCCACATCTCCGCAGATTCGCAGGAGGCCGCCAACAAATACAACGAGCAGCAGAAGCCAGCCATGACGGTGGAGGGCAATACGCTGCGCATCGACTCAGGCGAGCATGCGCCGCACGTGCAGGTTGGATTCGTGATGGGACCCCGTATCGTCTCTGACCTGGAAATATGGGTTCCGCGCAAAGCTCCGCTGCAGATCACCGCGTCCCATGGAGACGTAAATGTCGGTCAACGCGATGCCGACGTGAAGATCAGCACGACGCACGGTGACGTACAGGTGAGCCAGGTCAAAGGCAACATCGACGCCACGACACACAAAGGCGACGTGCAGGTCAGCCAGATCACCGGCAACGTGCACCTGGACGGCAAAGCCGATGACGTAACTTTGAGCGACATCTCCGGAGTAGCATTGCTTGAAGGGGAGTTCTTTGGAGACACGAAGTTGTCTCATATCGGGAAATCAGTTACCTTTCACAGCACTCGTACCGATATGGAACTCGGAAAACTGGGCGGCGACCTCGAGATGGATTCCGGCGATCTGCGCGTGAACTCCGTCTCAGGCTCTTTTCTGGTGCGTACCAGAGCTAAGGACATCCGCCTGGAAGATATCTCCGGCCCAATCACGGTGGAGAACAGCCACGGCGAAATCCAGCTTCATCCCAAGTCGCCTTTTGGCGACGTGAATATCAGCAATCATCAGGGCGCAATTCACGTTACCTTGCCTGAAAATGCCGGCTACACGGTGGACGCGCGCAGCAGCCGCGGGGAATTCGAAAGCGACTTTCCCCTGAACGAAACCAAAACCGGAGACGATCACATCGTCGAAGGAACGGTCGGCAAAGGCGGAGCCAAGCTGCAGCTAACGACGGATCACGGAACGATTGAGATTCGGAAAGGCTGATCGGATTCCCAGAATGGATCTATGCGGCGTTGCGCGTCGAAGCATTGTGCCAGGCTGGCTC
>DATLKS010000020.1:0-3383 GCA_035538255.1 Terriglobales bacterium | reverse complement strand
GGCGGCACCATGATCGGAAATACGTTCAAGCGATAGTACAAATCGCTCCGAAATGCATTGCGCTTCACCATCCGTTCAAGGTCCCGGTGAGCCGCTGCGACCAGCCGCACGTCGACGCGATGGGTGCGGCCACTGCCGAGGCGCTCAAATTCCTGTTCCTGCAGAACGCGCAGCAGCTTGGGCTGTAACGCAAGCGGTATGTCGCCCACTTCATCGAGAAAAAGGGTTCCTTGATCGGCCAATTCGAAGCGGCCGATTTTCTGCGCGATCGCTCCAGTAAAAGCGCCCCGCTCATGGCCAAAGAGCTCACTTTCGAGCAAGTCGAAGGGAATGGCCGCACAGTTCAGCTTGATCAGAGACCGGCCGCTGCGGGGGCTGGCATTATGGATCGCGTGAGCGATAAGTTCCTTGCCAGTGCCGGTCTCTCCCTGGATGAGCACCGTAGAGTCTGCCGTCGCAACCCGCTCGGCTTGCTCCAGCACGACTCTCAGAGCCGGGCTGTTGCCTATGATCTGCTCGAATCTGCGAACCCGACGGTCTTGATCGGCCACTGTCATTGATTTGAGTTCCAAAGCCCCAGCGCTTTCGCGTAGTCCTCGACAGCGGCATGAACCGTTTCGAGTAAGACTGCGTTGTCGAACGGTTTCGTCAAGAACTCCACTGCCCCGTCGCGCATGGCTTGGATTCGCATCTTGGCGTCGCCGTGGGCTGTGATGAAAATGATCGGTATGCGGCATCGGTCCGCCTTGAGCTTGGCTTGCAGTTCAATGCCGGACATTCCCGGCATCCGAATGTCAGCGATCAGGCAGCCTGCTGTGTGTTGGGCGCCGGAATCCAGGAATTGTTCGGCGGAGCCGAAACAGAGCGCGGATAGCCCCTCCGATTCGATCAAATCTTGCAAGGCACACTGGACTGACTGGTCGTCGTCGACGATGGCGATGAGTCTTGAGCTCTGCTCGCTGCTCATGCGCGAAGCCTAACCGTATTCGCAACGGCTGCGCAATTGGCTCTTAGTCGTGCGTACTACCACTTTGGTGGTAATCGACTAGCAGCGAGGGGCGCAGGAATAGCCTGATGGGCGGCTACTTGCAAGGAGAGAGTTTGAGCTTGTCGGCCATACGTACCAGGTCAACTACCGACGCAGCCTGCATCTTGTGCATGACGTTGCCTCGATGGATTTTTACTGTGGCCTCGCTGGCTCCAATTTTAGAGGCGATCTGCTTGTTGAGCATTCCAGAGACCACCAGGGTCATTACCTCCTGCTCTCGCCTAGTCAAACCGCGATAGCGCTCCTGCAGATCGTGGACATCGGCCTGTTCTTTTTCTGCGATGCGGTCACGCTCAAGGGCCTGCTGAATTGCGTCCAGCAGATCCTGGTCCCTGAAGGGTTTTGTCAGAAATTCCATGGCACCTGACTTTAACGCCCTGACAGACATGGGAATGTCTCCGTGCGCCGTGACGAAGATGATGGGGATTTGCATACCGGTTTCAGTCAACCGGCGCTGAAAATCGAGTCCACTCATCTGCGGAAGTCTTACATCGAGAACCAAACAGCTCGGACGGCCGATCTGTCTCGTGCCAAGAAACTCCTCACCAGTTGCAAAGGATTCAGCGCGCAGCCCAACGGACTCGACGAGATCGTGGATCGCCTGACGCATGCCGCGGTCATCATCGATGATGAAGACCGTGGGAACGGCCGCGGATTTCATGCGTCGGCCTCGGATTTGGCGGCTAGAGTGAAATGAAAAGTTGCGCCTGCCTGCTGATTGGCGGTGGCCCACAGTCGGCCACCGTGAGCCTCCACAATCGAGCGGGTAATTGCCAAACCCATGCCCGTGCCCTGTGGTTTCGTGGTATGGAAGGCGTCAAAAATCTGCTCAGTATTTTCCGTAGGCAATCCTACGCCGGTATCGCTGATCGATACGACTAGCTGACCTTCAGGAGTTAGTCGAGAGCTAATCGTCAACTTGCCGCCAGTGTCTTTCATGGCGTCAATGGCATTCAGCATCAGGTTCATGAACACCTGTTGAAGTTGCACGCGGTCAGCTAGGACGTTAGGCATATCTTCGTGCAGCTCAGAATGGATTTTGATGGAGTGCCGAACCGCTTCTTTCCTAAGCAGAGCAGTCATTTCTCGCATGATGTCTTTGAGGTCGACGATCCCGCGCTCAGGAGGCGTGCCCTTTTTATAGAAAGACCGCAAATGATTGATAACATCGGCCGCGCGGTTTCCGTCCTGCTCAATTCTGGCTGCTGCTGCACGCGCCCTTCCGAGGTCCGGTGGATCGCGCGCGAGCCATCGCAAACACGCGTTGGCGCTGGTGATTGAGGCGGCTATGGGCTGCCTGATTTCGTGCGCCAACGCGGCGGCGAGTTCTCCCATCATATTGACGCGATTGATGTGTGCCAGATCGGCCTCTAACTGCCGCAGCTTTTCGCGCTCCTCTTCGGCGCGCTTTCGTTCGGTTATATCCATGGTGATACCGACGTACTCACCAATTTCTTGAGAAGGATTGTGATGTCCTATGCCACGCAGGAATCTGATGGCGCCGTCGGTACGGCGAATCCGAAACTCGACGTCATAATCCGCGCCTTCGCGGATCGCATTCTCAAGTTTTGCCCTTAAGGCCACTTCGTCTTCCGCAAGGATCGCGTCGTAGAAACGGTCGAACGGGATCGCACATTGGCTCGGATCGAAGCCATATAGGCGCGCGTTTTCGTCCGATGAATGAAATATCTCCCGTGTCAGCAGATTGCACTCCCAACTGCCAGTGTGAGTGAGGCTTTGTGCCTCTGTGAGGTATGCACGCTCGCGTCGCAATTCCTGTGTCAGCAGCTCATGCTCGGTGACGTCCATTGCGGTACCGTGAAACGCTTTGAAAACTCCACCTTCAAAAACCGGAACACCCACACAGCGAACGTACCGCACCTCCCCGTCTGGTCGAACAATCCGCTTCGTCACGTCACAGCCACACCGCTGCTCATGCATCACCCCGATGGTTTCAGCCATGGAGGCTCGGTCATCAGGGTGGATTGTGGCCAGATACTGCTTAAGGGTCGGGGCCCCGTTCTGCGGGTCAAGACCGTAGATTTTGTATACCTCTTCAGACCAATAGATGCCCAAATCATCAGACCAACGGACGCCCAAATCTTTTGACGCCCAGCTACCCATATGAGCGAGGCGCTGTCCTTCGCTGAGATAAAACTGGCTTTGCTTCAGGGCTTCCTCGGCCCGCTTGCGGTCAGTGATGTCCTGGACCGCACCAAACATTTCATACGGTCGCCCCGATGCGTCTCTATTTACGGTGCCCAAAGCGTGGACAATCCGCACTTCGCCATCCGGGCGAACGACGCGATGCTCGATGTCGGGCCGCGCCTCGCCA
>DATLKS010000019.1:0-1667 GCA_035538255.1 Terriglobales bacterium | reverse complement strand
GCTCTCCGGGCTGTCGGGCAACCTTGCGATCGCGATCGCGCCGTCGCGCGATACGCACGCCTTCAAGCACATCCATGCATTTCGTTCGCTGGTGGGCCAGTATCCATCACACCGGCAACATCGTGGAACAAGAGCTTCGCGAATCGACACTCCTAGATTACGTGCGCTTCCAGTCCGGCCAGCAACCTCGGCCTTCGGCTTCTACCATCAATGACCGGGTTGCCGTCACGGATCGTGCCCTACGCAATGAGTTCCCGGAAGCGCCCTGTCAGATGGCGCGCGGTTTTCACCAAGCATTCTTGCAGCGTGGACCTATGGGCCTTGCTCGCCCACGAGAGGCGGTGAGCCGCCTACGAGTGAAGGTGCCTAAACGCAACATCGTGCCCCTCTCGGTGAATGAAGTGGCGCGTTTCTGGTCCAGTTTTCGCAATTCCCGCGACTTAGCCATGGTCGGTTTGATGCTCCTGCATGGACTTCGGTCCGCCGAAGTATTGGCCTTGAATTGCGACGATGTGTTGCTTCCTGAAGCGCAACTTCGTGTTCGCGGGAAAGGCAACAAACTTCGCTTCCTTCCCCTGGCGCCAGAAACCATTCAACTGCTCGATCACTATCTCCAACTCGAACGTCCCAATCCCTGCGGCCCCGCTCTGTTCGTTGTGTTGAAAGGATGCGCACGGGGAACACGCATGACCGCTGCGGGATTGCGTTCCTTGTTCCGCCACCATCGTCAAACCACCGGGATTAAGCTCGCTCATCCCCATCGCTTTCGACACACCTTTGCCTCGGATATGGTACGCGCCGGTATGAGCTTGCCTGCACTCATGCGACTGATGGGTCATGCCGACATCCAAACCACTCTCCAATATGTGCGGATCACACCACAAGATGTCTACCTTGAGTATGCGCGCGCAGTGGCGCAGCATATTCGTCCCCTCCCGAAGGTTCCCTTATGAATCGCGCGCGTCGTCCTCCCCTCCAACATGCTCTGGCTCCAACGTTTGATCGTGCGGTCGATTCTCTCTGTGCGGCACTCAGTCCAGATACGACGCGTCACTACCGCGGAACTGTTCGCAAGTTCCTGGTCTATCTTGGCGCCGACCATCCTCAGGTGAATCGTCTCGACCAGCTGCGCCGTGAACCCCACACTCTGGGCTGGATGTCTCGCCTGCGCTCGCAAGTGCCCCCGCTGGCGACCGCCTCCTACATCAACCAGCTCATTGCCATGCGCGTCGTTTTTAACGAACTGGCTTGGACGCAACAGCTTGTGGAACTTGCTCGCCTGATCCGTCGCCAGGATATTCCGCGTGCCCCGCAGCGGTTACCACGGCCACTCACAACCGAGCAGGATCAGCTCCTCCAGAAGGAATTTCTTCGCCGCAACGATCTCGGGGGGAATGCTTTTCTGTTGATTCGCCATACTGGCATGCGCATCAGCGAGTGTGCCGATCTGTCGTGCGATTGCCTTCGTTCTACAGGCCCCCATCAATGGGCCGTCCATGTGCCGCTCGGCAAGCTTAAGACCGAGCGTATAGTTCCTGTGGATTCGTTTGTCTGTGAAATCGTTCAACGCCTTGCATTCTTTCGTTCCCTGGATCCGCTACCTGAAGATGGAAAGCTCCTAGCCCGTCCACGCACCAAAGAAGCCCTGGTTCGTCAGCTGCGTGATC
>DATLKS010000018.1:0-12596 GCA_035538255.1 Terriglobales bacterium | reverse complement strand
GGTTGGAACGTCTTGGACACAACGTGCTCCTTCAGCCCGCGACAGAGGTATTTTCGTAGGAGGAGTGACCCATGCTGCTTCGCAGCACAACGACGCAATCACATGTTGCGGCGGAAACTAGATTACCGCGAACTCGGACCTGACTATTTCGACCGCCTCAATCAGCGGCACATCACTAACGTTCTTGTGCGCAGGTTGCAGCGACTCGGCCACAATGTCATTCTTCAGCCCGCGACGGCGGTATTTTCGTAGGAGGAGTAAGACGTGGATCGGCCGCCATCGGCCAAACCCACGTGGCTTTTCTTTACAAACAGGAATTTAACTTGCCGCACAGAGCCGTTACAATCCTGAGCCATGCGACCATCTCGCTTTCCTGCTTTTCTTCTGGGATTGATCATCGGCTTGGCCATCGTTCCCATCAGCGTCTATTGCTATTTCCGCTTCGGATATGCTCCGGTTGCCACAGGAGCTGCGGCAATGCCATTTGAGAAGACGTTCGCAAGAATGGGGCTACACGCAAGAATGGACAAAGAATATCCACGCAGCGTTCCAATTCAACCCATCAACGAAAACTATCTGGCCGGCACCCACATCTATCGCGAACACTGCGCAGTTTGCCATGGAGTCGGAGGGCAGGCCCTCAGCTCGGTCGCGAAAGGCATGTATCCCAAGCCTCCGCAGCTAATTGATCCCAAGCACGGTGTCACAGACGATCCGCCGGGAGAAACCTACTGGAAGATCGCGAATGGGATCCGAATGACGGGAATGCCTTCCTTCAATCAATCGCTAAATACAACGCAGATCTGGCAGGTCAGCCTCATGCTTGCCAATGTGGACAAGTTGCCGCCAGAGGCAAACGTGCTGCTCAGCCAGCCACTGCCGAAGGAGTAGAAACACAGCCAAGCAAGTGAACGGTGTCCCTCAAATATCGCTGCTGTCTCGCTCAAGATGGCGCATAGTTTTCGTAACTGCCTCATCTGAGTTTCACCGGCGCAGCAACGAGGCAAATTCCTCCAACTCCTGCCGATTTAGATCGGAGACGGCGCAGTAGTACATCCCGCCTTGCTTCCACTCAACCAGATTGAATCCTTGCTGCGCTGTGCTTCGCGGCGTCTCGTCGGAGTCTGCTGATGGCCAGGTGAACACGTTAATCACATGTTTGCGGCGCTGATAGACAATCGCAGCCGCATTATGGCCGTCCAGATATTCCAATCTGCCTCCGACGAGCTCGAATCCTTCGCCCGAGAGATCGCGCACCTGGGGGGAGAAGTCCAGCTTGCCGGTGAACCAGGGCTTCACCGTGTGCTGATCGGAGGTGAGCACGTCAGTGAGGTGAGTGGCCATTAGCGAGCGGACATGATCGGCGATGATCTCTCGCGCCAGCGTTTGCCGTTGGCGATGAACTATGTCGACCGTGATCGCGCTCGCCGCGAGCAGTAGGCATGCTGCCACAGCCGCCCAATTCCACCAGGGCACAGAGCGCCGCATCGGGACGGTTCGTGGCGGCAGCTCCGCATTCTGCAGTTCGCTCAGCAGCCGAGAGCGAAACTCGGCTGGAGACTTGTAGCGAAGATCGGGCGTGATCGTCTCGCGCAGCGCGCGATAGCTCGCTACCTCCTGGGCGCAATCCGCACATTCAGTGAGGTGGTCTTCAAGTTCCATGCTTCGCACCAGATCGAGCTCGTCATCCAGATGCGCATGCAACAGGTTGCGCTGAGCATGATTAGCCATGGTGCTTCACCTCCGCTCTGCGCTCGCTCGCAATCAGTTGCCGCAACATGCTCCTTCCGCGGGAGAGCCGCGACATCACCGTCCCGAGCGGCGACTGCGTTATAGCGGCAATTTCCTTGTAGGACATCTGTTCCAGCTCCCGCATCAGAATCACTTCCCGATACTCTGCAGGCAGATGCTCGATTCCTCGGCGCACCTGCTCCGCCGTGGCCTGGCGCAGCAACTGCGACTCGGGCGTGAGCGCCGCCTCGATGTCCGTATGTACACGTTCGTCAAACTCCGCCGAGTTCTGCTGAGGCATCTGCCGCCGGATCCAGGTGAGATAAGTATTGCGAACGATGGTCATAAGCCAGACGCGCCCATCTTCACCACGGAAGCCATCAAAGAAGCGAAAAGCTCGCAGCATGGCCTCTTGCGCTACATCTTCCCCGTCGCTGGCGTTGCGCGTCATCCATCGCGCCAGGTTGTAAGCGGCGTCCAGATGCGGCAACACCACGGCTTCGAAGCGCGCAAGCTTTTCCCGCGTATCGGCAGATCCTTCCATTCTTTGATTTAGAACTGCCGTGAGGTCGGATTTATTCCGAAAACCTGAAAGTAAGTTTTCGCCGATCTCTTAGGGATCAAAATTCCGAGCGTGGTCCAGCACTCAGGCATTGGATTCTGAGACGACCCTTGCTGCTCGGCGTTATCCTGTAATGTATGCATCTCCGTGGCTGCGGCACAGCTTTGATCACGCCATTCCGGGCAGATGGCGGTATCGATGAACGCGCTCTGCGCTCACTTGTTCAGTGGCAGATTGATTCTGGCGTTCACTTTCTGGTCCCTTGTGGGACAACGGGCGAGACGCCCACGCTCAGCGAGACTGAATGGCTGCGCGTGATCGATATCACAATCGAGGTTGCGAATGGACGCGTGTCGATCGTCGCCGGGGCTACTTCTAATTCCACGTCAGAGGCAGTGAAGCGGGCGCAAACTGTGGCATCTCGTCGCGGCGTGGACGCAATCTTGACGGCCTCGCCTTACTACAACAAGCCAACACAGGAAGGTCAGTACCAGCATTTTAAGGCGATTGCAGAAGCTGTGGATAAGCCACTCGTGCTATACAACGTGCCGGGACGCACAGCAGCCAATGTTGAACCTCCGACTCTCGCGCGGTTGGCAAAAATCGAGAACATCATCGCAGTAAAAGAAGCGAGCGGCAGCATGACGCAAATCGCCGAAGCGCTGAATGCGGTACCTGATGATTTCACCCTGTTTTCAGGCGACGATGCCGTCACGCTTCCCGTAATTTCTCTCGGAGGACGCGGAATCATCTCGGTCGCATCAAACGTGATTCCCGCCGAGATTGCACGCATGACAGAGGCGGCCCTGGACAATGATTGGGTAACCGCTCGCCGACTACATCGCAAGTACCTTCCGCTGATGCAGGCGCTGTTTATCGAGTCGAATCCCATGCCGGTGAAATGCGTGCTTTCCATGATGGGACGAATCGAAGAGCACTATCGGCTGCCGATGGTCCGGGTAAAGCCTGAAACGCGAACGAAGCTCGAGAAAGTTGCGGCGGAAGTTGGGTTATTGGCAGAGAGAGTTGCCGCGCGGTAAGCGACTCGGGATTCTCAAGCCCACGATGCGGAAAACAACAACTCCGGCTTGAGCACCTTGCGATAGAGCTCCTCGTACGCGTCAGCCATCTTCTGCGCTGAGTAGCACTGCCTGGCATGCTCCTGGCACTTTTCTGGATCGACGTCACCAATTTGGGCCAACACAGACGCCATCTCGTCGGCGTTGTTCACAACAAATCCAGTGACGCCTTCCTCGACGACATCGGGCAGCGCGCCCCGGCGCAGAGCAACAACGGGCGTACCGCAAGCCGCCGCTTCCATGGCTACCACCGAGCTGGTCTCATTTACCTCACTCGTAATCAGCAGTGCGCGAGCGTTGCGGATGAGGTCCACCTTCTCCGCAAAAGTGGGTTGGGAGATGTACTTCGCCTGAGTTCCCGCGCGCTTGAGTCGAGGAATAATCTCGCGCGCGAAATATTTCTGGTGGTAGAGAAACGGATATACGGTTCCCGAAATGATGAGCTTCTGCGTCGCCGCGTGAGCTACATCGAGGGCGGTGTGGGCTCCTTTCTCTTCGCAAATACGCCCGAGCCACAGGAAGTATTCACGCTTTTCCCTCGCCACCGGCTGTGCAAGAAAGCTGTCAAGATCAATGCCATTTGGAGCAATTCCGATAAGACGCGGCAGATCGCGAAATTCGTGCATCTGCGCGCGAGAAACGCAATTGAACGAGACACAATCGGGAATCACTGAAAAGTTGGCGTGCTTATAAAGCTGCGGTGGAAGGTGAAGTGTTGCCATCACCGGCAACGACAAACCTTCGGTATGCTGCCAAAATCCGCCACTCATATCGTGAATCAAATCGAACTGCTGATCGGCCCCAGACTGCAGCCAGTCGACCAACACTCGGGTCTGCTGTTGCGACCGACGCTCGAATTGATCCGCGGCATCGGCAGGATCTCCAGTGGCAAACAGCTTTCCGGCAACGTGCGAAGTGGCGCAGGCCGCCACTGTAGTGTGGTGACCGCGCGCATGCATTTCGCGCTCAAGCGCAAGCAGCATCTGCTCTGCGCCTCCCGCGCTGTGCTCCGAAACGGGAAGCAGCGGATAGGCCACGTATAAGACTCGAAATGTCTCGTGATCGTTCATTCCAACTAAGCTCATTTCTCTAGCGGCGTTGTTACCGATGAGAATTCAACGAATGCGGAACAGACCTCCTCCGGCGTCATGGGCCACTGCCACACCTCATAATTGAGTTTGCCGGTGTGGGGACGGCGTGAGTAGTCGTATTTGGCTTGCGGACGGAACCGCTCCAATTCGGCCTTAAACGAGGGTAAGGCATCGAATTGCGACTTGTAACACGCCAGCATGCGCTTCTTTGCCTCAAGCTCCTTTCCCGCCACCGTATGCTCGATCACTTCGTCGTGCTCGTGAACGAACCTCTGGTGAACTCCGGAGCCGTCTGGAACGCGGTGGTAGAGCGGCGTCTCCCAAACGGGGATCGAGAATGCAGATCCGAGCTGCGCGCTTAGAAAGCTCACGGCGTCGTGATCGGGATGGCCACCCTCGTAGGCGAGAGTCAAAAGACAAGTCGGACGACGACGCTCGACGATTTCGGCAAGTCTGGTAAATGCAGCCGGCAGAGCTTTATAAAGGCGCTGATCTACGAGCTGAGCTGCAGTCTGGTCTGCAAGAAATTCGATCTCACTAACACCTACGGCCCCCAGAGCTGTGCCTGCTTCGGCCTTTCGCAGTGCGGCGTAAGCACCGCGAGATCCGAAGCGCCGCCAAAAGTATGCGTCTTCGGGAGCGCCGTCTGTAGCAAACACGACGCACGGCTCGCTCATGTGCTGCAGCAAGCCTCCGCAGGAGATGGACTCGTCATCGGGGTGGGCAACGATAAACAGCGTACGACCCAAAAGCGGGGCTAAGGGGTTGGCGTCCATGTCAAGACAAGCTGCGTGTTACCAGATACATGCGGCCGGTTTGCGTTCTATACTCCAGTGCAAATGTCCCACAGCTCACCTACCACCGCAAGCTTGCGGGAAGAAATTGAACGTTTATTTGATGCAGGCACGCGCGCTCACGAAGTGCCATTGGCGCACGCAACCTTTGAAAGATTTCGCGAGGCGCTCACCCACGGCGACATTCGGGCCGCCGAGAAAATTGACGGAAAATGGCATGTGAACACCTGGGTTAAGCAGGGTATTCTGGTCGGATTCCGTATTGGGACTCTGCACGAATGGCATGGGGGAGTGCTCTCCTTTGTCGATAAATCGACATACCCGCCGCGCAGGTTCGAAGCGCAGGACCGCGTACGGGTTGTGCCTGGCGGCTCCTCGGTTCGCATGGGCGCCTATGTCGCTGCGACCGTGATCTGCATGCCCCCCATGTTCATCAACGCCGGGGCCTACGTGGATGAATGCACGATGGTGGATTCCCACGCCCTGGTAGGGTCATGCGCCCAGATTGGGAAACGAGTCCATTTGAGCGCAGCCGCGCAGGTGGGTGGAGTGCTTGAGCCGGTAAATGCCTCGCCGGTGATCATTGAGGATGATGTGCATGTCGGCGGCAACTGTGGGATCTACGAAGGCACGCTGGTGCGACGCCGCGCCGTCCTCGGGGCCGGAACGATTCTCACCCGCTCGACTCCGGTGTATGACCTCGTAAATGGCAATGTTCATCGCTCTGCTCCCTCCCATCCGCTGGAGATTCCCGAAGGAGCTGTCGTTGTCCCCGGTTCGCGAGCGGTCATGCGAGGCAAAGGACAGGAATGGGGACTCTCGCTTTACACGCCGGTGATCGTTAAGTATCGCGACGAAAGAACCGATCAGTCAATCGAGCTGGAAGACCTCCTGCGCTGAAGGTGAACCGAGCTCGAGCCAGACGGACAGATCGCTAGTTACGATTCAGGGTCGTCTTAGTTCTTTCAGCTTAACGACAGTTCAGTTCCGACATACTCTGAAAGTCGAAATCGGCGGCTCAAAGCTCGCATCGCTCATTATCTGAGTAGTGGCGTCATTTGTTCGCGCCCGCACCATCGGAGGAAAGCCATGTCATATACATCCCTGCGCAAAAGGCATCTCCGTGCGAGAACTCGTGCACTGCCTACTTCCTGTGCCATCTTCGTAATGCTCATTTGGTTTGCTCCAATTTTTCTGATCGCACAGACGCCTGGAATCAGCAGCAGCGAAATCAAAATTGGATCATGCTCCGCCCTCGACGGCCCCGCCCGCCAACTGGGCCTTGAAACCGTGCTGGGCGCCACCGCATTCTTCGATTACATCAATGATCAGGGCGGCATAGGTGGACGCAAGCTAACGCTCAGCTCGCATGACGACGGCTACGATCCGGAAAAAACGGCAGGGTGCTTTGCGCAGCTCAAGAAAGACGGCATCTTCAGCGGCGCCTTTTTTGTGGGAACTCCGACTGCAGCGAAGTACGTCCCGATGGCGGAGGCCGACAAAATTCCTATTGTGGGGCTTTTCACCGGCGCGCCATTTCTCACACAACCGCCCAAGCACTACATATTCAGCGTTCGCGCCTCGTACAACGACGAAACTCGCGAGCAGGTGGATAGCCTGTGGAAGGCGGGTGTGCGCAAGATCGGCGTCATTTATCGGGACGACGCCTTCGGTAACGTCGTGCTGGAAGGCGTGAAGGCGGCGCTGGCAAAACACGGAGCGGCTCCGGCCGGCCTTGGCAAGTTTGTGCGAAACACGCTTGATGTCGGCAAGGCCGTCGAGGATGCGCACTCCCAGAATCCTCAAGCCGTGATTTTTGCCAGCCCCTACGCTCCCGCCGCCCAGATACTCAAGCAAACGCATGCCCAGAGCTGGCGCCCCTTATTCCTGACCGTCTCTTTTGTTGGTACTGAGGCGCTGATAAAAGTTGCTGGAAACGATGCCGAAGGAGTCGTCATCACTCAGGTTGTTCCTCCATACGACCGCGTCGAGTTGCCGACGGTGAAGCTATATCGGGAAAGCATCAGCAAGTACATGTCAGGCACACAGCCAAGTTTTGTCAGCTTTGAAGGGTTCATCGATGCCATAGTCGTGGTTCAAGGCCTGCGTAAGGCAGGTGCTGATCCGACGCGGGAGAAATTCATCGCGGCGATCGAGTCCATGCACGACACTGACATCGGACTCGGTGAG
Organism: Terriglobales bacterium; assembly: GCA_035538255.1. Classification (GTDB taxonomy): domain Bacteria; phylum Acidobacteriota; class Terriglobia; order Terriglobales; family Acidobacteriaceae; genus Gp1-AA112. The sequence goes on along the minus strand of DATLKS010000018.1, from coordinate 5,149 downwards.
GATACGCGTCTCATGTTCAGCGCTCACCATCATCAAGGCCTCGATCATGTATATCCAACGGTCATTCACGATGGAAAGCCGCAGATCATCACTAACTGGCAGTCGGTTGTGAAGCATTAGCCTGCGAGAAAACGGCTACTTTCCCCGCGACTTAGTCGAGGGGCTCCATCAATCCATTTCTCTCCATCCTGCCGACGGCCATTCGAAGTCGGGGAGCCCGCAATCTTGCGCCTACTTCTGCCACGGGCGCCCAGATTCAGCGCGTCAGCCATTTCGTCCCCCCCTTATGTTGACATTCAACACGAATGCCACGTAAAAATTAGGAGTACCCCAAATGCCAGGCGGCGTGAACGGCAGCCGCCACCTTCCGAGTCGCCGGTGGATTGGATTTAGCGTGCCAGCTATATGCCCCAACTTGCATCAATGCGCGCCCTCGACAAGGATCAAATGATGAAGCGAAAGCGCAGAACCGTACTCTGGTTATACACGGAAGATTACGAATATCTGAGCAAGATCGCTGAGAACGACATGGATTCGAAAAACATCTCGATGCACCGCCTGGTGAAGGCGCTCCGCACCGCCGGCATTAACAGCTTTCACAAACTCGATCGCCATCTGAAAAGAATCGCGGAGCAGGCGAGAACCTCATGAGCCGTTGCTGCCACCACTGGCCTACGCATCTCCTCGCGACCTCCTGCAGATGAACCAAGGCACTTTGTATCCCGCCCTTGTCCGCCTCGAGCAGAAGCGCTACATCACTTCCAAGTGGGGCGTCTCCGAGAACAACCGCCGGGCGAACTACTACTCGATCAGTAAGGCCGGACGAAAACAGTTGGCTGCTGAGCAGGAACACTGGGACCGCATCTCCACCGTACTGGCGACGTTCATTCGGGGATTCAAAGAAGCATGAATCTGCGTGGCGGGCATTATGGTCGTGTTCACACCCGTGGTTATGCTTACCAGTTAGCCCCCCAGCCCACGATGCCAGGGGCGTCGATCCCGCTATCAGTCCTGCGCTAGCTAATAGGATCCTTCTCGGCTACACGAACCAAGGTGTTCATACCTCCGGCATCGCTTGAATCGCCGCATAAACGAACCGCTGTGCTAAATTCCACGCTAGACCATTGTGCCCGCCTTTGAAAAAGCCCCACCGGAAGTACAGGAGATCCTGGGAAAGCCAATTCGCGAGCTGGGACTCAAGCTCGAAGGATCGCCGCTGGAACGCTTTGTGCAACAGCTCTATCGCGAGCTCGATGCCAAGGGGTTGAAGAAGTTTCGTCCGCTCTGCTACCTCACCGATGAGTGGGGATGTCCTTCAGGCGAGCCTGTCATCGGCATTCCCTTCTATCTTGCCGATCCCAAATTGGCGCGCCTCGAGAAGGAGATGAACGACCTCGAGGACTCACGGCAGATCATGATGTATCTGCGTCACGAAGCCGGGCACGCAATCAACTACGCCTACGCTTTGTACAAAACTCCAGAATGGAAAGAGTTGTTTGGTCCGTTTCGACGGCCGTATCGCGATCAGTACCGTCCCGTTCCTTTCTCGCGCAACTTCGTGCGCCACATGGAAGGATGGTACGCGCAGAAGCATCCGGACGAAGACTTTGCCGAAACCTTTGCGGTATGGCTCACGCCACGCTCGCGTTGGCGGGATCGTTACAAAACCTGGCCGGCGATGCAGAAGCTGCGTTACGTCGATCGTATGGCGCGACGCTTGGCTAATCTCGATCCTGTGCGCCCAAAGGGCGACACCGACATCACTGTCGAAGAAATGGATACGACGGTCGCCGAATTTTACGAGCGCGCGCTGACTGAGCAACCGTCCCCCGGTGACCTGGCGTTAGATACGGATCTCGAAGACATTTTCAATGTCTCTCCGCGAAAGCGAAAAGGCGTGCGCCCAGCCGCGGATTTGCTCCGCGAAAACCGTCAATCTCTCGTGGCGAAGCTCACGTATTGGACCGGAGTACAGCGTCCCTTGGAGAAGAAGCTAGTGGAATCGATCGAAAACCGTGTAGCCGAGCTTCAACTTAAAGCGGAGATTGCAAGAGAGAAAGAATACCTAACCGAAATTACAGTGTATGCGACCGCTTTGGCGATGAATTATGTGACACGAGGAAAATTTGTGCCCGAAAGCAAGAAAAGGGTACAGGAAACAGGGGGCAGGGAACAGGGTAAACAGCAACCAACCGTCTGAAGGAGTGTAGGCGAAAGTTTTATTCATTATGGGAAACATTGAGTCACATCGCGACTTGGTTGTTTGGCAAAAGTCGATGGATCTCACGGTCCTGGTGTATCGACTGACTCAGCGTTTTCCCGCAAACGAGATGTACAGGCTCATTGCGCAAATGACACCAAGTGCTGCTTCGGTCCCGGCGAACATCGCTGAGGGTCACGCACGTGGCAGCCGACGCGACTACTCTCAGTTCCTGGCCATTGCAAAAGGATCCCTGATGGAAACGGAAACCTACGTGATGCTGTCGCTGCGACTGAATTATGTCAATCAAAGCGACGTAGAGGCTTCTCTTAGTCTGATCACGGAAATTAGCAAAATGATTACGGCGATTCGCACGCGATTAGCGGATGGAGGAAAGTGACTCGTTATTTGCTGTTTCCAAGAATCTCCTCCGTACGTGAAGGGCGGTTCCCTATGACCTGTCCCCTGTAACCTGTTCCCTATCCTTATGTCTGAAAAACTCAAAATCACGATTCTGTATGACTCCTGGGGCGAGGAGGAGACCGATGTCCAGCCCGAGCCCAAGCGCAAGTCGAGAAAGCGCACGCGGCGCCGTCGTGAGAAACACGACCGTGAGGAGATCTTCGAGGCTCTGGAAAAGCTCGGACATGAGCCGAGCTATCAGGTGCTCGACGGCACCGACAAAACTCTTTCTGTGCTGGCGAAGATCGACGCAGACTTGTTCTTCAATCTGACGGAGTCTTACGCCGGGGATGACACGAAAGAAATGCACGTCGCCGCGTATCTGGATCTGCTTGGCCGCGCTTACACCGGCGCTGGTCCGCAGGCGCTCTATCTTGCTCAGGATAAGTCGCTGGCCAAGAAGCTCTTTAAGTTTCACGAGGTCAAATCGCCTTACTTCGCTACGTGCTATCGCGGGCGCCTCGATCATGCAGAGGACGTGAAGTTCCCATTGATCGTAAAACCCACATCGGAAGATGGCTCAATCGGAATCGATCAATACTCCGTCGTCTCTTCGGTCAAGGAGTTGATGGAGAGAATTCATTACATCCAGGAGGAGTTTGACTCTCCAGCTCTCATTGAAGAATACATTGAAGGGCGCGAGATCTATTGCGCCATTCTGGGAAACGAGCACCCTGAGGCGCTCCCCTTGATCGAACTAGACTTATCGAAGCTTCCTGAAGGCATGGCCAAGGTCGCCGGAACGGAAGTGAAATGGGAAAAAGATACGGAAGCGTATAAAGTCACGAAATCCGCTCCGGCCGAAGATCTTGACGAAGAAACAGTCGAGCATCTCTCGAAAACTGCGTTAGACGCGTATCGGACCCTTCAGCTTCGCGATTATGGCCGCATCGACATGCGTCTCACGCCCAAAGGCGAAGTGTTTGTGATCGAGGCCAATCCGAATCCGTGGCTCTCCAGCAACTCTGAGTTCTTCATGGCAGCAAAGAAGTCAGGCCGCTCATACACCGATATGGTCGAGGAGATCGTGAACCTGGCTCACCACGATCGTCGTCGGCGCGATCGCCTACGGCTGATCTGAAACACAGCTCTGGAAGCATCGCGAGTTGTCGTTGCGCAATGCATGCGCATTGCAATTCCTGGCGGTAAGATAGGAATTAAAGAGGCTGAATAAATCAATGCCAGACCTAAAGCAGGTTGGGAAAGACGATCTTGCCGTCGATTTGAGCCGCAGTGGCTCGGATTCTTTAAGGCGCGCCGAAACAGGAAAATCCTCCGTTCTCACGCAAGCAGAATGTGGTTGTTTGCTAACACGTCGCGCAGCTCGCAGCGTAACGCAACTCTACGACATCGTGCTGGCCCCGATTGGCATGAAGGCGACACAGCTTGTACTGCTGCGTGCGATCGCCGACGCCGGACAGATCGCGCAATGGCAATTGTCGAAGCAGCTCTCGATCGCGGTTGAGACTCTCACACGCCGGCTTGGAACGATGCGCCGGCTCGGCTGGATCGAACTGCGCCCCGGCTCCGACAAAAGGGAACGACTGTACAGCGCTACCATGCCGGGACGACAGCGGCTCGAACTAGCGATGCCATATTGGTACCGTGCTCAGGAGCGGCTCAGAGAACAGCTTGGAGATCAGGTTTGGGAAGAAACGATTGCCTGTCTGGACCGTCTGGCCGTGGCGGCGGAACGATCCCTAACTGCGCGAGTCAAGAACACAGCTCCCGCTATCGATTGATAACCTGGAGGCAAGCCCCAGGCGACAAAATCTTGGCTATTGCCGCTTGCCGTGCAATGCTTCGACAATCCGCTCCGCGATAATCCGTCCCATTGCCTCCTTCAGCACTGCCGAGGTTTGTAGCGGAGACATCAGAGTGTGCTTCCGAACCTGCACTGATTTGGCTGGGTTCGCGGCAAGAACCTGCGTTCGTACTTTTGAGCCGGTTGCCACGTCAAAACCTTCGCTGACTAGCACGCCGGAACCTTCCACTCTTTCGATCCAAACGCTGCCCTCGTCCGTTTCGAAAGCGTGCACATTCGTGGAATCGCAATTCCCGCTGCATTTCACGTCTTTCACAGGAATTGTATGAACCTTGGCATACCTTTTCCCGAGGTAGTCGCCGTAGAGCTTCGCGAACTCATCGGCTGATTCATCGGAATCCCAGCGCGAGAGATAGAGCAGACCAATTTTCGCGGTACCAGTGACCTTCGAGTCCTTGTTCACGGCAGCGTAGTATGCGCCGCTGCGCCACGCCTTCGCCATGTCTTGCGCTGTCTCCTTATCCGCGTACTGCTCGACAAGGATGCGCGTATCGAGTTGGCCGATCGAGCCCTCATCGTACTTCTCGTAATTCGAGCCGAGTTCTTTTGTCAGATCGGGAAGCACAAGCCATTGGACCGGACGATTTTTGAGATATGCGGCGACATCAAGTACTTGATGGGTGTCCTGCGGCGGACGTCGGAACGTGCCGGAGAACGCGGTA
>DATLKS010000017.1:0-2287 GCA_035538255.1 Terriglobales bacterium | reverse complement strand
TGCTGGGAATTTCTCTCGATGAGGCCAGGAAAGCAATCCACATCACTCCACATATTCCCGCAGCTTGGAACTATTTCGCGATTGAGAATCTCAGCGCCTTCGGTGGCAAATACGACATCGTCTTTCGCCGGACCGAAGGCTCGCTTTGGTTTAATGTCGCAGGCGATCAAAACCCATGCACGCTTGATTTCTCTATCGCGCTCAGCAAGCACGCGAATATATTGGGCGCAAGTCTCAAGAACAGGAAACTGCCCTACAAGATTGAGCAAACCGCGCAAGATCAGCATGTGAACGTGCAACTACAGGCTCCAAGAAATATCTCCCGCGTCGTCGACCAGGTCTGGCAAACACTGCAGATCAATGCCGCAGGAGATTTCGGACTGGCGGCCGATGCGGATCTGCCGCCGCTCGGCTCGGCAAGCGGCAATCTCAAGATCTTTCATGAAGAATGGAGCGCAGATCGTCGGCAATTGACTGTGAAGTTGTCCGGACTGCCGGGAAGAAAGTATGACTTGCGAGCTTACGGCGCCAAGATTGGGTCGATAAATGGCGGCGAACTGAAGCAATCAGCGAGCGGCAATCAAGTAATTGAAATTGCAATTCCAGCCGCAAATGACAATCAGAAGTATGTCGAACACGAAATTGCGATTCGTTTCTGAAGCGCTGAAGCGCTTCTTTTGCGACGGATGCCACGCAATCAGAGATGATCTTCCGGTCTCTAAATCATGAGCACGGATTGCACCATGGACCTAACAACACGATTTGATTTGCGATCCTCCCCCCATTTCTGCCTGTTAGCACTCGTCCTTGGTCTTCTCGCGTGCTCTAGCGCAGCCCAGCAAAACTCGCAGCAGGGCGACAAGCCTCACCCGCTCACCGCAGTGCAGGCCACCGAATTAAAGACCTACATCCACTCGGCCTGGAAGACGCTCACGCGCTCGCAAGCCGACTGCGCGTCACTCATCGACAGCAAGCTCACGACCAAGCCCGCACTCTACGTTCCTGCGGACATGCAAATCCCACCAGCAGTTCAGCAGATTGAAACGAAGTGTGGCAATCGCGTCGTCAAGCTGCCGCGCGTGATTCATAACATGCACGACGTGAAAGTCTCTGAGATTCCGCCAGGTTTGCTCTATTTGCCCAATCCCTATGTAGTCCCTGGCGGACGCTTCAACGAGATGTATGGCTGGGATAGTTACTTCATCATTCGCGGGCTGGTGCTCGATGGCGAACTTGAGATGGCGCACAACATGATTGAGAATTTCTTCTTCGAAATCGAGCACTACGGCGCCATTCTGAACGCAAACCGCACTTACTACTTCACCCGCTCGCAACCACCGTTCCTCACATCGATGATCATGGCCTACTACGTTGCCAGCAAGCGATCAGGCAAGGACGATCGCGAGTGGCTGGCGCGGGCGTACAGCTATGCGCAACGCGATTATCAGCTCTGGACGCATGAGCCAAAGCTGGCGGGAAATACCGGGCTCTCGCGCTACTTTGATTTAGGCGAGGGGCCAGTTCCTGAAATGGGAGACGATCCCACCTACTACTCCGATGTGACCAGCAATTTGTTGGCGATGCATGACACCGCGGCTGAAGACTATGTAGGTTCCAACACGGAAGCATCGGCAGCACAAATCGGTCCGCAGTTTCAGGTGCAGGTATGTCCGGTCCAGCAGGGTGCAGGCGGAGCTGCTCATTGCGCGGAATCGAAGCGGGTGAGCCTCTCGCAGGACTATTACAAAGGCGATCGCGCAATGCGCGAATCAGGATTCGATATCTCGTTCCGATTTGGTCCATACAGCGGATCGGCTCATCACTTCGCCCCCGTCTGCCTCAACAGCCTGCTTTATAAGGAAGAACAGGACCTGGCGCAAATGGCAGATCTTCTAAGCCATGCAGAGGAATCAGCAAATTGGAAGCAGTTGGCGGAGGCTCGCAAGACGGCAATGAACAAATACCTTTGGAATGCTCAAGCAGGCATGTTCTTCGACTATGACTTCATGCACGGTCGTCAATCAAGCTATTACTACGCAACTGCTTTCTATCCACTGTGGGCCGGTCTGGCGACGCCGGAACAAGCGCTGGCGGTCGAGCGCAATCTTGGATCATTCGAGCATCCAGGCGGGGTTGCCATGAGCGATCGCGTCAGTGGGATGCAGTGGGACTTGCCTTACGGTTGGGCGCCGCTGCAATTGCTTCCCGTCGAAGGTCTGCGACGCTATAGCTTCGATGCCGATGCCGATCGCATCTCTCAGGAATTCGTCTCTAATGTGTACGACAA
>DATLKS010000016.1:0-3758 GCA_035538255.1 Terriglobales bacterium | reverse complement strand
TGATACGAACACTGACACGCCACTGCCACCGGAGGAGCCTGCAGGCACAAATCCGCCAGACGGCGCCATCATCGATTACTTTCTTAAATCTGATGTTTCCGATTTGAAACTCGAAATCGTTGACGCCGGTTTTCATGTGCTGCGCGCATTTCCCGATAATGATCGGCCGGCTCCAGCTCCAAAAGAACTACATGTGCCTACGTATTGGGTCCGCGCCCCACAGGAACTTTCGAAGCGCGCCGGCATGCATCGATTTGTGTGGGACTTGCACTTCGCGCCGCCGGACGTCCTCAGCCGCGACTATCCCATTTCGGCGATCTACCACAACACGCCGCTTGCGCCCCAAGGCATTCTTGCTCCTCCCGGCGAGTATGTCGTGCGGCTCACGGTCGCTGGACATGAGTTCATGCAACCGCTGGTAATCAAGGCCGATCCCCGCGTCAAGGCCACGGCGGACGAGTACGCGCAGCAGTTCGCTCTGGAGCAAAAACTGAGCGACTATCTGCATCAGGATTATGCCGCTTTGCAGGAGATCCGCAGCCTTCGAGCGCAGTTGAAAGGCATACAGCCGCGGGGTCGAGGCGCAATCGCTGATTCCATTTCAAAGCTCGATCAACAGGCTAGCGTGCTAGAGGGCAGCAGCGGAGGATTTGGAGCAAGCCTGAGCGGTTCGCAGAGCCAGAGCCTGAGGCGCCTCAATGCTGCCCTCGCACATTTGTATGAGGTGGCAGGATTGGCAGACGCAGCGCCGACGGCGCAGGCGGTAGCAGCAGCCAATAAAGCGCAGCAAAATCTTGCCGCAGTGCTGAGCAGATGGAACGAGACCAAGAGCGGAATTTCTGCGCTCAATCAGCAGCTACAGGGGGCCGGATTGCCGACAATCGATCTGCGCCGTCCGGCTCCGGCGCAGGCCGAAGAAGACGAAGGCGGAGATCAGCCGTAGGACGCGATTGCCTATAGACGCGATTGCCTATAGTGGAAGAAAGATGCATTTCGAATGGGATCCGCGCAAAGTCGGGATGAACCGGCGGAAGCGCGGTATCTGATTTAATCAGGCCGCGACCGTCATTGCGGATCCATTGGCACGCATCTTCGATGTCCCGATCATTCGAAGGAGGAGGCAAGAAAGATTATTTTTGGAAAATCATCGCAGCGGCGTCTCCTAATCGTCGGCTTCACCGAACGCAACGGTCAGGTTCGCCTTATCAGCGCCCGTGCATAACCAGGAGTGAACAGAGAGAGTATGAAGAGAACGCCTCAGAACGCTAGATCGCGATCAAAAATGCATCCGGAGTACCGCTTTGACTACAGCAAGGCCCAAGGTAACATCAGATTTGCTCCGCGCATGCGGAAAAAAATTGGTGCGGTTGTGCTCGATCCCGATGTTGCCGAGGTGTTTGACACGGCGGATTCCGTCAATCGATTGTTGCGCTCGGTGATCTCGGCTGTTCCCAAGCGACGCATCGCCCGGAGCTCACGCAAACGACAGCGACTCATTTAATTTGTTTTTGCTATTTGCGTCCGAGAAACCGGATTCTCGCCGTAAATGCCCGGCCGCCGAAGCCTCCGTATGTTGCGTAATTGGCGGCGTTGATATTGTTGTTTACGAATGCTGGATTCCTACGATCGGTCACGTTTTCTGCCACTCCGCGTAGTGCCAAGGCATATCCCCGAAAAGTGAAACGGAATTCCAGGCCAGGATTAAAGGAAAAAAATGCAGGGAAGCGATTGGAGTAAGCTGCTCCAACGATCTGCTGGTTCTGGTTGACCGTGGTCCACGGGAATCCCGTGCGGTAGTCGAGCGAATACACCAGGTCAAAGCGCTTGAAAGGTGTCGGGAACCATCCCCAACTAATGAACCGGTTTGGGACATCCCACGGCAGTGGTCCAGCCATTTGCGCGCTGAAGATCGGATTATTCAACGAATAATCCACGACGGCATTCGAGTGAGCATACGAATGCGTGTACGCTCCAAATACGTTGTAATCGCCTCGAAAATGCTTTCGCGCAGTAACTTGAACCGAACGATATCGATCTCTACGGGTATTCGCCAGTACATAATTTCCGGACAGGATTGATGCTGTATTGAAATTCTCAAAGATGAAGCCGTCATTGCCGCGTTTTTGCAGGTACTCGAGGCCGCCGTAGATCCCGAGCGGAAACTTGTGCTCGACGCCGAGGCTCCAATTCAGGAATCGCGGTTCGCGCAGCGATGCCTGATTTACACCGAAGTTCGTCACCAGCGGTGGGCCGATGAGACTCGTCCCTGTTGCGTCGTAATAATAGTCGAGACGCGGGCCAGTCATTGCACGCGCGATGTAGTCCAGATGGGTGCATTCGTAATAGGTGCCAACTCCCGCAGAGATCTTCGTGGTGCGCTCTGAGCCAAACGCATACGTGCCGGCAATGCGTGGTGAGAATAACGGGCGCCGAATGATCTCATCCCAATCGAAACGCACTCCCGGTTGGACTATTAGCTGCTCCCAGGGCGCCCATTTGTCTTCGATGTATCCACTCGTCTCGAAATTGTTGCGATCAAGTGTAGTTGAGGCAGGCAAGAAGCTCCGCCGATAGAGCGTTCCGTCTGCGCGCAGAAGCGAAAACGGAGTGTCCTGATAGAGCTGAGTAAAGTTGATCTGATCGATCTCGGTTCCAACTTTCACCTCGTGCCGACCCGACCACGTGAATGGACGCAAAAACAAATTCGCGATTCCCTGCGCCCTGCGCGAGGTCCCTTGAAAGTTCTCAAAATAATTTCCCCGATTCAGGTTCGGAGTAATCACGAACGGGCTGTTGCCCTGCGGCCGATAACGGTCATTGAAGGCGTTCCAGGCAAATCCGGCCTCGAGCAAAGCTCCACCGGAAAAGTAGTGCAGCTCTTTGACGTCAGCCAAGTAAGCGCTGATATCGCGCTTCACGGTTGCTGAAGAAGGTGTTGTGAGCGAGAGCCCCTGCCGGTCCTCGTCCTGAGTGTTGTTCAACAGGCCAAAACTGAGGATATCGCTGGGACGCAAGTTGATCTGCACCTTAGCGAGATTGCTTCCGCGCAGGAATGGATCGCGGTCCGATCCAATGGGTAAATCCTTGAATATGTAGTTGTCGTACTCGGCGTCAGCGGAATCGAAAAACCAAATTTTGCCTTCTTTAATAGGTCCCGAGACGGTGGCTCGCGGTACCCATTTATCGAAATGGAACCCTTTGCCTTTTTTGTTCTGCCACGACGGAAGGAAGTTTGTAGCATCGAAACGAAAGTGATCGTCCCCCATTCCCGTGTTGAAATTGACGACGCCGCCCGACTCCTTGCCGAACTGCGTAGATACTCGGCTGCTCTCGACTGAGACCTCACGAACGGCATCTGCGCTGAAGCGCATGGCAAGAATTCCGCTAACGGGAGATCTGATCTCAAAACCATCAAGCACGTCCGTTGTTTCGTAGGTAGCGGCCCCCGCCACATGCACCTGCCCACTTGCGTCCTGCACAACTTGCGGCATAAAAGGAAGAATATTGCGGATGTCGCGTGAAGTGGGATATGGAATATTTACGATTTCCGGTGTCCCCAATTGCTTCGTGTCGGCAGTTTGTGCCGGATCGATTCCCTGAGTCGAAGCCGACACATTGACCGTCTCCTTGAGTTCCTGAACATGGGGCACGGTAAGTTCCAGCGTCTGTGCTCCAGAGAAGTGCAAGTCCTGCTGGGTGACCGAATAGAAATTCCCTTTTTCGGCATGGATGGTGAAAGTATGCTCGGCATCGAGGTT
>DATLKS010000015.1:0-6844 GCA_035538255.1 Terriglobales bacterium | reverse complement strand
GCACTGGGCTGAGCTTTGGCCAGGTGGGCTTTTAGCCTCGAATCCTGATGGGTACCAAATTCACTCTCAGATTTTATCTCGCGGTAGCGTATTTTCCGCGACGTATCCTGAACACGGGAGCTGCCTTTTTGGCCCAGGGGCTGATCCGACAGCAGATCATCGAGATGCCGACCGCTCCGGCACGTTGCTATCGAGGTAAGCCAGATATGCCGACAGCAGTTTGTACGTGCCGTAATAGTCGTCTTCTTTGATCCGCGAGAGCTGATCTTTACTGCTGTGCAAGATGGGCAGTGTGGCCTGCGTAAGCGAATGGAAGCAGATGGTCGGCACCTTCTTCTCGCGAAAGCTTTCGGAATCTGTGCTGCCCACACGGTCTGCGTTGACTCCCGAAAGCGGAAGCTTTAGCGCATTGGCCAGAGCGATCGCCAATTTTGCCAGATTGGGATCGGCGTGGCTGGTCCACATCTCCGTCGGACCCAGACCGAGCGTGTCCATATTCACCATCGCGTCGATCTTTGCCAGCTTTTCGTTGCCTAGCTCATGTACGTAATGTTCAGAACCGACGAGTCCTTGCTCTTCGCCATAGAAGCCGATGAAGACAAACGTGTGCTTCCGCGGTTCTGTGGCGACCGCCTGATAAAGCGAAGGCAAAAGAGAAGCTCCGCTCCAGTTGTCCACCGCTCCTGCGCCTGCCGTGACGTGATCGAAATGCGCGCCGACCACGATCTGCCGTGCAGACGAGCCTTGCAGCATACACACGACGTTTCCGAATTTGGAGTGCTTAGGCTGAACGAGCCTGAGTGCCGGTCTTGTGCAGCCTGCCTGAGTAAAATAAGTCTGGAGCTGCTGTTCACGATCAAAGTCTTGCTTCGGACACGAGTGGAGCCGCTCCATGACGATGTCACGCTGAACAATAGTGAATCGCAGGCGTTCGGCGGCGACAAACAAGCTCAGGAGGAGAAGCAACGCAACTCCAATAAAGCGAGTACTAAGATTCACTTTGGTTCCATTCATTGGCATCGCCCTATTTTGGCAGGGAACTAGCTTTCTAATTTTTCCGTACTGCCTCGTGGCGTGATGACGTTTCGTCCGAGGTGACAGGTGAACCCGCGCTCAAATCTCAAATTAGCTTTGAGAATTCAAATCCTTCTCTTGGCGTGTGCCGCGCTTGCCCTGATGGTCGTGCCTTGTGCGTCCGCCAGGCAAATTGATGAAGACTCTCGCCAACAAGCCTCGCTGATAACGGGCGGATCCGCCGTTGTCGAGAACGGGCGCGGAGACGTCTGGGTCGAAGGGTGGGATAAGCCCGAGATTCTCGTGGAGGCACACAAGATTTTCGACGGTATTGGCGATGATCGCGAGCGGTGGATGCGTGAGACAAAGGTTCGCTTAGAAGGGGACGAGCATCATCGCGTCGTCAAGGTGGACTATCCAGATGAACTCCTCCACGGCTGGGGATTGTGGAATGGCCGCCGCGCGGTGAATCTAACGATCCATCTTCCCCGGCAAATCGCCGCGGAATTAAAAGCCGATCGCGGACATGTAACTGTCCAGCAGATCACGGGCAAGCTAGACATTGGCAGCGACCGTGGCGCGGTGGACGTAGTCCGCCTTGACGGCGAGTTGCGTGTGCATGCCGATCGCGGCGACTTAAAGGTGCGAGACTCGACGATACGCAGCGGCATTCATGTGAGGGTGGATCGTGGATCCGTCGAAATCGAATTAAAGCGCCTTGCGGGCGACAGCGACCTGGAAGTTTCACGCGGCGACCTGTCGCTTACCTTACCCGCGAATGCCTTCTTCAGACTTGATGCCGAGCGAACGCGCCGTAGTAATTTCCAGACCGACTTTAGTGTGCTCGCACGCGGAGGTTTCGAAGGTGGTCGGATTCAAGGCGATGTAAACGGCGGCGGTCCGACGCTGCGCCTGAGGGGCGACCGCGGAACCGTCCGGCTGCACGCGGCAGCACAGTAGTTCAAATTCACAGCGCCTCGCTAGACGAAGACACTTACGGGCACTCCCTTAAGTTACGTAATGACTCTATTTCCCACGTTGCGGCTGTGCTGCTGACCCATGCTATGATGCGCGAGCTTTAGCAAAATTAGGAGTCACCATCTATGCCTGCGACCTTGCGTCCTCTAAGCACTGGGGAACTGCTCGACAAGACCTTCACTCTTTATCGGCAGAACTTCCCGCTGTTCTTCGGCATCGCTGCGCTTCCGCAGATAGGCCTGTTCATCCTGGTCACCTTGATGCAGGGTCTTGCGTTTTCTACGCGAGGTACACATGACGTTGGCAAGGCTGCAACCATGGGAATCGCCGTGCTGGTGGTTGCGATCGTGTATCTAATTGGGGTGCTGATGGCTGCCGGCATGATTCAAGGCGCGACTACCTTGGCAGTATCGTCGCTGTACTTAGGCGAGCCGACGAGCGTGAAAGGAGCTTATTCACGAGTAAGAGGAATGATCGGTCGCACTGTCCGCGTCATGCTCGCGGTGGGCTTTCGCGTTGGATTTGGATTCCTCCTGTTTATCATTCCGGGAATCATTATGCTGCGTCGCTACTCGCTCGCGGTTCCCGCAGCCGTGCTGGAGAAATTGAAGACCAAAGAGGCTCTCAAGCGCAGCCGCCATCTAAGTGAAGGCAGCGGGGGAAGAGTCCTGCTCGTGTATGTTCTGATGCTGGTCTTGATCTACGGTGTCGGTTTTGCCGCAGGGTGGGCGCTAGGTGTGATGTTTAAAGCTCAGATTCTGCAGAAATCATTCGGGATGCAAGTAGTGCAGCAGCTCATCAGTTTTCTTGTGGGTGCGGCCGTCGGACCAGTGATGACTATCGCATTTTCATTGCTCTACTATGATCAGCGCGTCCGTAAAGAAGCCTTCGATATCGAGCACATGATGAAGGGCCTGCAACCTGCTGGCGCTTCTTCCGCCGTAGCCGCGGGAGCTACTGTCTAGAAGCGACTCTTTAGCATCTGCGAGTGCGCTGCTGACCCATGCTATGATGCGCGCACCTCAGGAACTCGGGATGTGCACTCATGGCAGCCTCACTGCGCCCGCTAAGCACAGGCGAATTACTGGACCAGACTTTCAATCTGTATCGGCAAAATTTCCTGCTGTTTTTTGGTATAGCCGCCGTTCCTCAATTGGTCCTGTTTCTGGTGATCGTCGCTGCTGGTGTTGTGCTTGGGCTGGTCGCCGGTCGGACTGGCGGCGTAAGAGTGCTGCCAGAGATTGCTGTAGTGCCCGGCTTCGCTTACCTTGCGGGTTCAATGATCGCCACCGCAGTGACACAAGCTGCGACTACATTTGCGGTGTCGGCACTGTACCTGGAGCAACCAGTGAGTCTCGGACGAAGCTTCTCACTTGCAAAAGGGCGCATCTTGGCCGTAATCGGGGTGACAATTCTTTTCGGCATCTCCGTGGGCATCGGATTCATGTTGTTAGTCATCCCGGGAATTCTGGTCTTGATGTGGTATTCGCTCGCGGTACCGGCAACTGTGGTAGAGCAAATTGGAGTGAGCCGAGCCTTCAATCGCAGCAGCAGCCTCAGCAAAGGCAGTGGATGGCGTATCCTCGGCGTCTACATCTTGCTGCTGATCTTGACTATCGTTTTAGATATTGGAATTGAGTATCTTGTGGCGTTCGCATTGCGCCCCCTAAAGGGGATTCCCGCCGTTCACGGGTTCCTCAGCGGTGGCACTAGCTACCTGGTGGGAGCCTTGGTTGCTCCAATCCTTACAATCGCTCTCACCCTTCTCTATTACGATCAACGTGTGCGGAAAGAGGGATTTGATTTGGAGCACATGATGAGTGTCCTGCAGGCGGCGAGCGCTCCTGGTTCCGCAACAACAGCAGGAGCCGCTGTCTAGGTCAACGATGACCTGGCGCTTCCGGTTTTCTGGACAAGCGATCTCTTGTCTTCTATTTTTCTTGCTTCCTTGTACCGCAGCCGATGTTCCGGCACCAACCGGGCAGACCGACGGATCTCTTAGGCTTTCCGAATACCAGCGGGAATTGTCGCGTATCGATGAGGGCTTGAAGTCTCTGCCCGAACATCCTGAAGGCGCGAACGACCTTCTCCGCTCGATTCCTGAGAAGTGGCGGATACAGACGTCTTCCGGGAATTTTGAAATCGATAACCAGAGTCTGCGCGAGGAGTTGGAGTCATACTCCAACGACGCCAACGATCGTGCCGAAACACTTCCGGAAATGGAGCTGAGAGTTGAAGCCGCGATCGAGGGCGCAAAAGAGTTCGAGCATCCCTCGGATTCGAGCGTCCGTTCCAAGTTGGATCAGATTCTCGCGGGACGTGAATACCGTAATGTAGCCAAGTCGCAATCTGCCGTAGAAAAGTTAAAAGATCTCGCGGTTGCCTGGTTGATCCGGCTTTTCACAAAGTTCTTCCGCGTCGCCAGTGCCCACCCGCAGGCTTCCAAGGTTCTGCTGTGGAGCATCATCGGAGCGGTGGTTCTCGCCTTTGGGGCTTGGGTGTATGTGCTCTTGCGTCGTACGGGTCGCGATGAATACGAATATCCGCGTGACGGCAGCGCAATTGTTCCTTCCTCGAAACACTGGCAGCAATGGATGCGAGAGGCGAGGGCTGCCGCAGAGCGAGGCGACTGGCGCGATGCCGTTCACCTCGCGTACTGGAGTGGCATTTCGTACCTGGAATCATCCGGCGCGTGGAAGCCAGATCGCGCCCGCACTCCGCGGGAGTACGTCAGAATCTTGAAGCAATCGAGCGCCAGCCGCGGTCCGCTTGAAGCTTTGACTCGGCGCTTTGAGTTCGTCTGGTATGCACAGCAGCCGGCGTCGAGCGACGACTTTCAATTCACGGTCGCCCAACTGGAGAAAATCGGGTGCCGATGACGCTTGATGCCGCCGATCGCAAGATTCTGCTGGTGGCGTTTTCCGTTCTGATAATAACGCTCGTGATTGCCGCCGTGGTAGCCCCTTCAGGCAGCGGCTCTTCCGGTTATCCTTCGCCTTACTCTGCAGATTCAGGAGGAGCAAAGGCGGCATACACGTTGCTTTCCCAGGCTGGATATCAGGTGGAACATTGGCGCCTTCCACCGGCTAAGCTGCTGGAGCGCGGTCCCAATTCGGTGCTGGTGATCGTAGAGGTTACACAGACTGCAATGCCCGAAGATCGTCAAAACATCCGAAGGTACGTGCAGGCCGGCGGCAGGTTAGTGGCGATTGGTCAGACTTCCTCTGCCCTGCTTCCACGAGCAGATATTATGCCCGGCCTTCCGCACTTCGCATGGCAGAACTACCGCGCCCTCCTGCCGGACAGCATTACCAGCAACGCTCCGGAGATTACCCTGGCGCCTGGGTTCTACTGGAACCGCAACGATCCAGCATCGAACGTCGACTTCGGCGACTCACAGCATGGCGTAGTGGCCTCGTACAAATATGGGAAAGGCGACGTGATCTGGTGGGCGTCCGCCGATCCGCTCACCAACTCCGGTATAACCCAAAAGAGCAATCTCCAGCTTTTTCTGAACAGTATCGGTCCGGCGCAATCCCGGGCCGTCCTCTGGGACGACTATTTTCATGAAGGCGAGGTCACCTTGCTGGAGTCGCTGCTGGCGAGCCCACTGAAGTGGTCTCTGCTGCAGCTAGGCTTACTGGCACTCGCAGTCGTGTTCACCTATTCGCGCAGATGCGGACCGGTGCGCACTTTGCCGAGATCCTCGCCGATGGCTACTCTTGAGTTCGTCGAGACTCTCGGCGCGTTGTATCAGCGTGCGGGCGCAACCGAGCTGCCGGTACAGGTAGCCTACGAGCGCTTCCGTCATTTGCTGTTCCGTAAGCTGGGCATCAGCACTTCAGCCACGCCGCAGCAGGTCTCGAATCGCATTGAAGGCAGACTGGGCGATCTCGGCCCACAATGTGAGCAGTTACTGAGTCAATGCGAATCAGCGCGCTATCAGGGCGAGATCGGGCAACAAGAATCGTTGAGGCTGGTAGGCTTGCTCGAAGCTTTTTCTCAACACCTTAAACTCAATTCATAAATACGCAAGGAGCCAGATGAACGCTGCCGCTGAGCTGATCCAGCACTGTCGAACGGAGTTAAGAAAGGTAGTAGTCGGACAGCAGGAGCCGATCGATCACCTGGTGCTGACGCTGCTATGTGGCGGTCACGCTCTGCTGGAAGGCGTTCCCGGAATGGCAAAGACTCTGCTTGCGAAAACGCTGTCGCGAATCTTACGAATCGACTATCAGCGCGTGCAGTGCACATCGGATCTCATGCCGGCAGACATTCTAGGCACCAACGTCCTCAATGCGGCAGCCGCGGCATTCGTTTTTCATCGCGGACCAGTTTTTACGGACCTTCTGCTAGTAGATGAGATCAACCGCATGCCTCCGCGTACGCAGGCGGCGCTGCTGGAGTGCATGGAAGAGCGCCAGGTCACGATCGATGGAGTGCGTCATCAGCTTGCTCCGGTTTTTACCGTTATCGGCACCGAAAACCCGATCGAGTTTGAGGGAACGTATCCGCTGCCGGAAGCGCAGCTTGACCGCTTCCTGCTGAAGATCAATATCGATTACCTATCGGCTGAAGACGAGACGCAGGTCTTGAACAATCATCACAACGGTTTTGACGCGCACCAACTCGACCGCATGGCACTGAATAGTGTCGAGGGCGAGCAGTTGCTCGCTGCGCGTGAAGAAGTGAAACGCGTGCGCATTGAAGATGCCCTTTTCCGGTATCTCGTGCAACTGGTGCGGCGTACGCGTGATTGGCCGAGTATTTCGCTGGGAGCTAGTCCGCGCGCTGCCGTCACTCTCATGCTGGCAGCAAAAGGAATGGCCGCGATGGATGGTCGCGATTACCT
>DATLKS010000014.1:0-4919 GCA_035538255.1 Terriglobales bacterium | reverse complement strand
CGGTCGATCCGAAAGATGACCGATGAGGACTGGGCCCAGGTCATCGATACGAACCTGAACAGCGTTTTCTATTGCACCAGCGCGGTTCTGCGTAAGCGTACGAACTTCCCCCTCTAGCTGCTGAGAACGTTGCGCGTGAAGATCGGCACATGGCCGAAGGTGTAGAAGCGAGTTCGGGTCGCCGTGTTCGTCGTTGGCGATCGATTTCAGACAAGCTGAAGATAGTACAGTTGGCATTGAAGCCTGGCGCCAGTGTGGCGGAAGTTGCCCGAGCTCATGGCGTGAACGCGAACCAGGTATTCACGTGGCGACACGCATTTGAACGCGGCGAACTGAGTGAACCGAGCGTAGCGCTGATTCCGGTCGCGGTGCCGAATACGGAGGAGGAGAGCCATGAGCCCGAGACAGAGGCGCCTTCTGCTGGCGGTGCGATCCATATTGAGCTCCCGGGTCGAGCCCTGATCAGTGTTGAAAGCGGCGCCGATCCGGCTCTGTTGCGTTCGATTCTGGAGAGTCTTCGCCAGTGATCCAGCTTCCGGTTGGGACCAAGGTCTGGATTGCAGCAGGAGTGACGGATCTGCGCCGCGGTTTCGATGGGCTGAGTGCGCAGGTGCAGAACGTTCTGCACGAACAGCCGTTCTCCGGACACGTGTTTGTGTTTCGCGGAAGACGAGGCGACATCGTGAAGCTGCTGTGGTGGGATGGCGATGGTCTCTGTCTGTTTGCCAAGCGTCTGGAGCGCGGACGATTCATCTGGCCGAAGGCCGAGAGCGGCGTTGTACGTCTCAGTCGCGCACAGTTGTCGATGCTTCTGGAAGGGATCGATTGGCGCAGAGTCGAACGCACGTGGACACCGGAAGTCGCGGTCTGATGATTATCATGATTCCCTAGTAATGATGCGGGTTTTCCGCGCTTGCACTTACTCGAACTGATGGCATACTGCGTCCATGGATCACACACCTCTTCCGGATCTGGATTCACTCGATCGCGAGGCGCTGCTCGATCTGATTCGTGCCCATGAGCAACAGCAGGCATTGTTGGCCGCGGCCTATGACGAAGAGATCCGGCGGCTCGAGGCAGAGCTCGATACGCAGCGCCAGACGTTGACGGAGCAGGCTGAAGAGCTCGACTCGCGCAGAGCGCGTATCGAACATCTGAGGCTGATGGTCGAGAAGTTCCGCCACATGATCTTCGGCAGGAAGAGCGAGAAGCTGGTTCTCAAGCTTGAGCAGATGGAGTTTGAGCTTGAAGAGGACGAGACTACACAGGCAGAAGCCGAAGCGATTGCCGAGCGGGTCTCGCCGCGTACAGAGCTGAGGCCTCGCTCCGAACGCAAGCCGCTGCCTGAACATCTCAAGCGCGAAGTGGTCATGCACAAGCCTGGCAGCGATTGCTGCCCGGATTGCGGTGGCGGTCTGCGCCACTTCGGGAACGATGTCTCTGAGCAGCTCGAGTACGTTCCTGAGAGCTTCAAGGTCATCCGCCATGTACGGCCGAAGTTCACCTGCACAGGCTGCGATCGAGTGGTCGAAGCGCCGGCGCCGTCACGGCCGATCGAGCGCGGTCTGGCAGCGCCGAGTCTCCTGGCACATGTGATCGTCTCGAAGTACGCGGATCACCTTCCATTATTCCGGCAGTCGGAGATATATGCCCGTCAGGGTGTCGAGATCCCGCGTTCGACCATGGCCGGCTGGGTTGGTGCAGCCAGTGATCTGCTCGGCCCCCTGGTTGAGGCCATCGGCAGGCATGTCTTCGCCGGCCGTAAGATCCATGCTGACGATACTCCCATGCCTGTTCTCGCGCCCGGCAACGGCAGGACCAAAACCGGGCGGCTCTGGACCTATGTTCGCGACGATAGACCGGCAGGCGAACAGGCTGCTCCGGCTGTCTGGTTCGCCTATTCAGAAGACCGCAGAGGAGAACATCCGCGGCAGCATCTGAAGAACTTCACCGGAGCCCTGCAGGCCGATGCCTATGCCGGCTTCCATCATCTATACGGCAACCATATATATGAAGCTGCCTGCTGGGCGCATGCCCGGCGCAAGTTCCACGACATCCATCTGGCGCATGCCTCACCGACCACCACCGAAGCTCTGGCCAGGATCGGCGCTCTCTATGCAGTCGAGGACGAAATCCGCGGGAAGCCAGTTGATCTCAGGCTGAGTGTTCGGCAGGCGCGGGCCAGGCCGCTGCTCGATGAGCTGCGCAAATGGATGGAGAGGGCGCTTCGCTCGCTGTCCTCGAAGAGCGAGACTGCAGCTGCAATCCGATATGCGATCTCCCGATGGCGGGCTCTGACTCGCTACACCGAAGATGGCCTGCTCGAGATCGGTCGAGTCGAGATGTGGCGCGGTGGATTAGGTTTGGCCTAGCCGTTTCCGACCCTTTCGGTTGCCGGTGCCTCAGTGTCCAGTCCGTACCCCGTTTCCACATCCCGCTCATCAAACCGGACATGCAGATTGCCCGCATCCGGCTTACCCCCGTTCCATCAAGCCTTCGCATTCGACGGGTCGCCACGCCGAACTCGAACATCGTAAAGACCAAGTGTCTCGAAGAGATATTTGGCCGGGAACTGATTCAGGCCAGTTCCCCGATATCCAGAGCGGCGCATCAACCAGCGACGGAGCCGCACCTCCGCGTAGCGGCGGATTCGCTCACGAGTTGCCATGATCGGCCCCTGATTGAAGTACCCGCACCAACCGCGCAGAAGCGTGTTGATGCGAGCCACCGTGCTCAGGGGTGTGTCCGCGTACCACTGAGGTGTGGTCCGTTCGTGTATGCGCTTGAGCAGACTTCGCACAGCTTTCCGAGAGGGTCGGGTGCCGACATAGATGCGCCCATCCTTCCCATGAAAACCTCCGACTGTGTAACCCAGAAAATCGAACGACTGTTCTGGCAGTCGGGCGACGCGAGTCTTTGCCTTGTTCACCACAAGTCCGAGCCGGGTCATTATCGCTTCCATTTTCGCGAGGGCAGCCTCGGCATTACCCGGGCGGCAGCATATCACGAAGTCGTCAGCGTAATTCACGACGTAGGCATCGAACTGTTCCTGATGGCCATGCGTTGCCACGCCAACAGGAAACGCCGGAAATAGCAGTTGGCCAGCAGCGGCGAGATTACCCCGCCCTGTGGTGTTCCCCGCTTCCTTTTCCGTGCTTCAGCGGTCTGGATGCGACGGCCCGAGATGTTCTCAACGACCGGCGCAATCAGCCAGCGCTTGATCGTCTTCAACACTCGTCCGTCTGCGATCCGGCGCTCCAGACAACGCACCAGCGGAGCATGTGGAATGGAGGTAAAGTAGTCGCGCAAATCTGCGTCTACCACCTCCTGCCTCCGATGCTGCGTCACATGCCAGAAGGCTCTCCGGACGGCCATTTTGGCGTCGAGTCCCGGACGGAATCCATACTGCTGTGGCAGCAGATCCGCCTCGAAAATCGGCCCGATCACCAGCACCACCGCCATCTGGACCACACGGTCTCGGATCGTGGGGATGCCGAGCGGTCGCTGGCCTCCGTTGCTCTTTGGTATCCATACACGCAGGAGGGACGTGGGTGCGTACGTTCCCGCAATCAGTTCCCTCCGCAGCTTTCCAACCCACCGGTCTACTCCGTGTTCCTCGATCTGATCGAAAGTCTCTCCATCCACTCCTGACGCACCTGCGTTAGCATGGCAGCGTCGATAAGCTTCAGCGAGAACATCCTCGCGGCAGACCTTGTCCCACAGTGAGTAGAAACGATATGCAGGTTCTGTCTTGGCTTTCGCTTGTAGCGAGGTCTGCAGCGTCTCAACCGTATTCGGCGTTCCTAGACTCATCGTCAATCACCTGGCTCTCAGCCGCTTCCCTCACCAGAACGGGTCAGGGCCCCTTCCCTCGACCGGCATTACCCGGCTTCGGCGGTACTACGAGCCCCTCCGCCATCTGCGTCCGCCGATGCTGGCCCTCACGGGTTCATCGTTGAGTCTGACTCACGGTCGCAGACTTCCCTTGTTGCGCATCTTCCATTTCCCACACGTGCTGCCGTCACTACCCCGGTGGAATCCCCGGTTGCGTTTCTCGCTCGCTTCACCGTGGACATCGGCCTTCCCCAAAGTTATGGCGGGTCGGCTCCCACATTGGCTGTTTCGAGGCCTGCTCGACGTTCACTCACGTTGCGGCCCGCGTGGACCACTAATCCCCTGAAGGGACCTTTTCTCGAAGTGCTTCAGGTCATTCGTCGCCTCTTGACCCGCTCCGAGTGTTTCCGGCTGGAGCGAGAGTTTGCCGGCCCGGGTTTGCACCGGGGAGGAAAATGCACCTTGTCAAGGCACACACAACAGCGCCGCCGAACGGGCGCTCAGAGCTGTCGCTCTCGGAAGGAAGAATTTCCTGTTCGCGGGATCGGACTCCGGCGGGGAACGTGCAGCGGCCATGTACACCCTGATCGGCTCGGCCAAGCTCAACGGACTCGATCCGGAACTCTACCTGCGCACCGTGCTAGCCCAGATCGCAGACCATCCGATCAGCCAGATACAGGAGCTGCTGCCCTGGAACCTGGCTTCCTCACTCCAGACCAATTCTTGTCAGGCCGCCTAAGACACACTCATCAAGTGTCCACGATAAAAACGAGTGGACACTTCATGACACACCCTACTGCTGTCAACAGGGACTGGCGGTACGCTTACGGCTCTCCTGACGCGATCTACGAAGCTGTGGACAGGCTCTTGGGAGACGAGAGGCTGCGCCGAATCATGGGGGCAGCCGGGAGGCGGTGGGCGATTGAGAAGTTTGCCTGTGAGCGGGTATTGCAGCTGAACGTGGATTTTTACAAATCTCTGCTCAAACACGGTTCAAAGTGGGCGTGGCAGCCGCAGCCAGCTATGGAACTGGTTGCGCGGTCGCGTTGACGGGCGGCGCAGGCTGTGTTTCCGGCAATGGCTGA
>DATLKS010000013.1:0-2914 GCA_035538255.1 Terriglobales bacterium | reverse complement strand
AACTACGCCTATCAGGACGTGAGCCTCACCGGTCCTTACGCGCGCCACATCGGCAGCTATACGAAATACGGCGACGTGCTGCCGTTGCTCAAGGCTGCCGATGATAAATTCGTGATCTTTGGTTCGGGCGAAGAGGTACTTCTCGACTTCGACGCGGCGAAACTACCTGCGCTGCCGAATGGATGGAAACGCGATTATCTGTTCTATGCCAACGGATTTGTAAAGGACATGGATTTCTACGCAGCCGACGCTTTCACGGTCGATCCGCTGCCGTTCCATAAGATGGGCACATATCCGAGTCCGCCGCGTTCGGCGTATCCGGTGGACAACAGTTCACTCGATTATCTGCTGGAGTACAACACGCGGTACCAATCTGGGAAGGGCGTGAGCGAGTACAGGTACTCTTACCCGCCGTAGAGGCGCAGCATGCTGCGCCTCTATATAGGAATCGAAAATGTAGTGGTGCACGCTGCTGCACTGCCGGTTCGGTTCACGAGAATGCCTGGATGTCGCGTGCAGGAGACGCAGCATGCTGCGTCTCTACCGTGCCCTTACATCGCCATGCCCTGTGGAGGGACGCCGCGCTTGCCTGCAAGCCGCTCGATCTCATCCTGGGCTACCTCGTGGGTGCGTACGTCGCACTCGCGAACTCCGCGGGTCTTTTGCAGCCTCTCGCGGATCTTCCGTTCTTCTCCCCGAAGGACCGGCCCTTCGACGATGACCCATCCGTTCTCAATGCGAAAGTCGAGCATGCGGGGATGGCGGAGATCTCGTCCAAGCTGCGCGCGAACACGATCGAGGAGAATGTCGTCAGAGATTTCCGTCGAGCGATCGCGAATCGAAGACCGAAGCTCATGCAGCCGTCCAATCACGTGGTTGGCGGCGTGTCTTAGCTGTTTATTGCTTGCGCGACGAGCGATATTAATTCCGCGCACGGCCTTATCGCGCAGCCGCACTCGGCGGGAACGGCCCCGGTCCGGGTCAAACAAATACATCAATCTCGCGCCTACTGCAGCGCCACCCAAAAAACACGCAATGCTGCTCACTTTTGGTGCACGCATACTTCCCCCTTTGCTCTCCAAGCTTGAGTAGTTTGACAAAGCCTGTGGGTTGCCTTGGAAAGAGCGGCTTGGGTGAACAGAGAAGGGTGGAGTCGGAAACTAGTGAAAATACGAGGGCAGCGAAGTCCGCTGCCCCTCAAGAGTTGATCTTAATTTTGCGTTTTATTCCGGTGCGATGAAGTGTCCGCGACGGTTCTCGTGCCAGCACTCCTCGTTCGATTCCGAGCAGAAGGGCTTCTCTTTGCCGACGCTGTTGGTTGCGATGCGTTGCGCATCGACGCCCTGCTTGATCAGCGCCTGCTTCACAGCTTCGGCGCGGCTCGCTCCAAGAGCGAGATTGTATTCTTCCGATCCACGCTCATCGCAATGTCCTTCAACAGTGAACTTCAGCTCAGGATGCTGTTCAAGGAACTTTGCGTCCGAGGAGAGGAGCTGCGAGGTTTCGTCGTCAAGTTTGTAGGAGTCATAGGCGAAGAAAGCGTCTTTGACGTTGCGCTCGAAGAGTTCGCGCAGGCTGGGTGAGATCGTCGCTGCCACGGGAGCAGGCGCGTTCACGGTAAGACGGGCGGTTGCGTCTGAGGTGCCTCCCGGACCCTTGGCGACGATCCGATAGGTCGTCGACTGGCTCGGATTTACCGTTTTGGAACCATTCGCCTCGACGCTACCAATCGATTCAAGCGTGACATCAGTGGCGTTCTGCGCCTCCCATGTCAGCTTTGCCGATTGGCCTGCGGTGATATCCGACGGTTCGACGCTCAACGTAACGGTAGGCTGAGGCTGCGCCGGAGGCGGAGCCTGGACTTTCGCCGCGACTTGCTTCTTCGCGCAACCTGCAAGCAAAAGTAGCGCAGTAGCAAGCACAAACATGAATGTGAATAAAGATACTCGTGACTTCATGATTCTCCTCGATCGGGCCTGCGAGACCCGCTGGCTGGTGTTCTTAAGATGTGTGTAGCTGAAAAAAGAATTAGGAAAAAATTTAACAGCGCATTGTGCAATTGAAGCGAGAGAGCATGGGCGCTACGCTGAAATCAATTTCCCATTGAGAATTGCGCTCGCGCCTGCCTCGCCAGACAGCGAGTCCAGCAATCAAGAAAGCCGACGTCTGGATCAGAAGTTGCAGAAGCCAGGCCGACCGCTGGGCACGGAGGGCGCTCGTGGGACCATGCACCACAATACAGGGCACATGGACGGCGGGAATTATGAACAGAGTCAATATGGCGACTCCTGCCGCTAGAAAAAGACCCTGAATCAACTGCCGCGACCGCATGGAAAGAGTATCCCGCCGGTTGGGGAGGGAAATCAATGCAGAGTCTCTGAATTAGGTAACAGCAGTCGTACGACGTTGGGGAAATGCCTTATTTTTCAGAGACAAGCTGGGAGTGACCACAAAGATCGCGAACAAATGAACAAGGTCACAAAGTGCCTTCGTGAGAACCTCTTGCTCCTCGCGTTCGCTTGTGGTCTTCATTGTTAACGCCCAGAAACTCCGCACGAGAAATCGCGAAAACCACATTTGGCCGCATGGCGCCGTTGCGATCCGGACGCTCGATTTTCCTCAGGACCCTGGCGCCGATCTTTCCCAGCGCTTTCTGCGATCGCAGGTTGTTCTCGCCAACCACGAAGACGACGCGCTCTATGAAGCGAAATGCATGGTCGAGCATGAGCGCCTTTAACTCCCCGTTATACGCGCCACCCCAGTACTCCCGTTCCAGGAAAGTGAACCCAACTTCGACCTCATTTTCAGCCGGTTTCAGATCGTGATACCTCGAGCTCCCAATGATTCTGCCCGACTTGCGGTCGATCACAGCGAAGGCGCCCTTGGATTCAATGGCGCTCTCGAAGTATCTCTG
>DATLKS010000012.1:0-8685 GCA_035538255.1 Terriglobales bacterium | reverse complement strand
GTCTCATCGGCGTCCTTGAAGCTGGAAAAGATTTTGACCGTCCTCTCCATTCTCGAATTATACGTGTGGTTCGCGCACTCCAAAGACATTCAAGATTCGCCGGACATGTCTCAGCCGAAGAGCGCGCGCATGATGCGGCGAAAGAAGCCTCACTTCTGCGCCCCCTCAATCTGCGACTTTGACTTGATAGAGGAGGGTGGCTCGGGAGCGACGGGGGGAGTTTGCGGCCAGGGCAGATGCTCAATGTGTACACGAGCCAAAGTAGCGGTTACATCGGGCTGCGCTGCTGTGCCCTTGAATACCATGAGCGCATCGATCTGCACCTGAACCGGCCCCGTAGTCTCGGCGGGCAGACCTGCAGCTGCACTGGCCGTCGCGGCAACTGCCGGTTCATTTTGGATCGCGGCCACGGCTGCCGCTCTTTGTTCCGGAGTCGGCACCGCTTGTGCCTGCGCTACTGGCGGCTGCGGCGAAACTTGCAGTGGCAACGGCTGCGACACGGCTCCGACCGGTGCTTTCGGAGTCGCGACCGTTGGTTGAGATAAGCGTTGCGGAACCGCAGCGGGGGTCGGCAGAGGCGGCGCAGCTTCTGCGCGCTGCAGAGCAGCAGGCGGAGGACAGCCGCAGCTCATGGAACCATTCACCTCTGGGTCTTTGACGTGTCCGGCGTGAAAGACGACTTGCTCGTCTGGATTTATCCGATAAAAGTCATCGCCGATGAGTTCTGACACAACCACATATGAATTATCCCCACGAGCGCGCACGCAGGCGTCGCCATTCTGGGTTGCGGTGATCGACAGGCTCACAGCAGCAGGTCCCGAAATGAGAATCCGGTAATCGGGAGTCAGCACTACGTCTGCAGTAAACGGCAAGCGATAGTCGGCTTCTAGCGATCCAGCACTCATCGCAAACATGAGCTGCTGTCCCTCCGGGGAGCTATTGACGGTGAGGTTGGTGCCCGGACAGATCCGGACCTGACCACCGCGTGCCAAGCGAAGGCTGGCAGAGTGTTCGCCCGCAGTAATGACGGCTCCATTATTGATTTCGAGCCCCGCCGAGGTCTCGCGCACGCTGCCCTTTACGGACGCGTCGGCGGAATATACGTCGCCGACTCCCTGGGCACAGACCGGGCCTCCCGCAATCAACGCTGCCGATAAAACAAAGACCCCGCGCCAGCAGCGCAGGGTCTTTAATGTTGGAGGGTAGGGATCTGCCGAGGACAAAAATTTACGCGTCGGTGCTATCCGGCACGAAATCATACTGCTCAATTATCGCAGCTAAGCCAACTCGTGGTGACTCATCGTTGATGCGAACCACACGTCCACGGCAACGCACGCGGATGCTTTCCGTAAGAGTAATTTCAGGTGGTAGAGTGAGGGTAAATTCCACCTTCGTTCCCTCGGAGAGCGGCGAACCAGCATAGAAGAAGACGCCCTGAGCACTGACATCTCGCGTCTCGGCCGGGACTTCGTATACATGCCCGTTGTCGCAGCGAATTGAAACCGGGAGCTTGAGCGCGAAACGGCGGCTCATTCTCTGGTCAGCTTTGGTGGCTGATGTCGCCATGGGGGATACCTCAATGTGGGACGCTAAGAGCATGACGCGGAGACTCCCCTAAGTCAAGGCAATTCGAGGTATTCGGAAAAGTACTACAAGGCAAGGATTCGTTGTACTTTCAGAGATAGTGAACAGACATGCTTACGCCGCTTGCGGCTGCCGACTTGGGCCGCTTGGCGCTTGCTCGGATGCAGACCGCCCCGGGATGATTCGCGGCTGCTTGTCGGGCAAGAATACCTGAAAGCAGGTATAGCTTCGTCCCGGTCGAGTGTCGCTGTGTACACGAATAGTTCCATGGTGACGCTGCACAATGCCGTTGCTCACCCATAGCCCCACGCCGCTTCCCTTTTCTCCTTTAGTCGTGAAAAATGGTTTGAAAAGGTGCTTGCGAATATTTCGCGGAATTCCCGTTCCGGTGTCAAGCAGAGCAACCAGAACACCTTCGCGCCGTCTTCCAGTCGACTCGTGAAAGCGGCGAATGTGAATTCGCAAGCGGCCGCCCGATGACATCGCATCGACAGCGTTCACGATGAGATTTCCGAATACTTGCCGCAGCTCGGCGGGGAACCCAGGAACCTCGCCGTGCCATTCGTAACGCCGTTCGAGATCGATTTTGTGCGATCGAATTTTCTTGCCGTACAGGAGCAGGATGCCATCGATCAGTTTAGTGAGATTCACCGGGACCATCGATGCATCTTGTCGATGCATTGCCAGCGTCTGTTGCGCCACCTCGGTCATGCGATGCAGCTCCTGGTCTACGAGATCGAGCTGCTGCCGCTCAGTGTCTCCCAGCCGCGCGCTTTGTCTGACGAGATATAGCAATTGCATTATCGAGTCGAGCGGATTGCGTAGCTCGTGTGAGATGGTTGCCGCGATGCGTCCCGTGGCCGCCATTTTTTCGCTCGCGCGCACGGCCTCTTCCGCACGCTTGCGTTCGGAGATGTCGCGAAACATCATCACAGCGCCAAGTGTTGCACCATCGCTCGTGACCGGAGCCACGGTGTATTCAGCGATCAGCGGGCCTCCTGATTTCACCGTGAACTTTTCTTCCTGAACTCGGCATGGGTGTCCAGCATGCATTGCGTTAAGCACGCAGCAGGATTCCTTGTCGCCAGGATTACATCCAGCATGAATCAGCTCATGCAGCTGCTTGCCTCGCACCTCCTCAGACTTGTAGCCAAGCATCTTTTCGGCAGCAGGATTCAAGTACTGAAGGGCGCCAGTCGTGTCCGTGTAGCAAACTCCTTCGATCAGGCTACCCAAAACGGCACGAAATCGCGAGCGCACTTCATCTGCTTGTTTCTTTAATGTGATCTCCGATGCCATGCCCAGCATCACCTTGGAGCCGTTCTCCTCGAAGATCTTCCCCTTAGTGGAAAGCCATCGTATGGTGCCCTCGTTCTCGACAATCCGGTACTCCAGTTCGAAACGGCGCGATTGCGCCGCCGCTTCGAAGAGTTGTGTCAACAGAAGGTCGCGATCCTGAGGGTGCACCCTGCGATTCACATAGTTCTCAAGAGACATCTCGTAATAGTCGTCGGTGTCTTCTGCTCGATCGCTCTCGCGCGACCACCGCAACACGTTCTTACGGAGGTCCCATTCCCAAAACCAGATTCGCGCTGCCCGCCGCGCGAGGCGCAATCGCTGATCGTGCTCGAGAAGAGTGCGCCGCTCCTGCTGTAAGTGCCGGATGACTTCCACCAGCATGACTCCGAGCGCGACGTAGGCACACCAGAGGACGAGACTTGATTGAAAGCTGCCGGAATGCACTCCTGGACTGCGCAGCACAACGAGCCAGAGTCCTGTTCCAGTAATCGCAAGTGCGATCCATCCTGCAATGTGTCCGCCGATGAGCGCGCTAAGCAGAACAGCAAAGATGCAGATAAGAGCAACCGGCCTGTGTGCTCCGTCTACGACCAGTGCTGCAGAAAGAGCGCCCGAGGCGAGCAGTGCTGCGGTTCCATAACGCGCTATCTTTGCCCAGGGACTGATTTGAGGCACATGCAAGAATCGCGGCCTGGGAACAGAACGAAGCATAGAAGAGGAACAGAGCTGCGAAAGTGCGGATCGTTCATAGGATGTTATTGTTCCACTTGAGGTTGGCGCTTGTTGGCGCATTGGCCAGCAGCACTGAAGTCTCCATGTCTGAGTTGGAGCCAGCCTTAGGCATCTCGATCCATTTTGAGCTAACGGCACACACCAGCGCTGTGAATGCGCGTGACCGACGTTCGTCCAGCACGTGACCGACGTCCATCCAGCAGAAGTACTGCCGCTCTTCCGGTGCTAAACTTCCCCGATATGCCTGATGGTGCGCGTTCACACACACTCCTCTGGATTCTGATTGGAGGAGGAGCTTTCTTCTTATTCACGCTTCTGATTTTCTCTTTGCTTTATTTCAGTGTTCGCCGTGGCAGCTCAGAATTTGATATCGGGGGTGGAGAGAAGATCGCCGTCCTTGATGTGGAAGGCGTCATCCTCCAGGCGAAACCTTTCATCGATCAGTTGAAGCGATACGCTGACGATTCCTCCATTAAAGCCATCATTCTGCGAATCGACTCACCGGGCGGCGGCGCGGCTGCTTCGCAGGAGATGTATGACGCGGTGAAGCGTGTTCGCGACCAGAAGAAGAAGATGATTGTGGCCTCGATTCAGACGGTGGGGGCGAGTGGTGCGTACTACATTGCTTCCGGCGCAAATAAGATCTTCGCCAATCGCGCCAGCATCGTCGGCAGCATCGGCGTTATTGCGGAATGGGTCAACTACGGAGACCTGCTGCGCTGGGCCAAGCTGAAGGAAATTATCTTCACGGCCGGTGCCCTGAAAGACGCCGGCGATCCCGCCCGGGACATGAGTCCTGCCGAGCAGCAGTATTTGCAGAGTCTTGTCAATGAAATGTATGGACAATTCATCCGTGACGTTGCGGACGGCCGCAAGCTCAAGGTTGACGACGTGAAGACCATGGCTAGCGGGCGCGTCTGGACCGGTGAGCAGGCGCTTGGCTTGAAGCTCATCGACCAGATAGGCGGCTTCCAGACAGCGGTGGACGAAACTGCCAAAGCCGTCGGCATCCACGGCGAACCCTCACTGATCCATCCAGAAGAGAAGAAGCGAAGCCTGCTCGACATTCTGTTTGGCGACGCCAGCCAATTGCTGCCGGCACAAGCGCGCATGCTGCAAACCAACAACCCAGGCTTCTTCTATCTTTGGCGCTGAGTAAGGCGAGAACGTGTGGCTAAGCCACGCTGACAATCCAGGAATTCACCCTTGGGCACGCAGGTTAGTACTTGACGGAATGCCGCATCTCAGGTGGAATGTACAACTTATGACGAAGGCCGATCTGATCGAAGAAGTTGCCCGAATCACCGACGTCACCCGTCGGGACAGCGAAGTGATCGTCGAGACGATCTTCGACAGCATCGTGCACTCGCTGCGTGCCGGGGACAAGATTGAGATTCGCGGATTCGGGAGCTTCCGGACCAGACAGCGCAACTCGCGCGTGGGTCGGAATCCGAAAACCGGCGACCGCGTGGATGTTCCGGCCAAGAAGATTCCTTTCTTTAAGCCAAGCAAGGAGTTGAAGGATTTGGTGAATTCGCCACAAGGAAATGGCGCTGCTCCGACCGTGCCGCACACTCCAAGCGCCGGACCAGCAGCGACTTAGGCCGGCTTGCCCACAAAGCCAATCACTCCCATCATTCTGCCGGTGTAGCCTGCTTCCGCCCGATGCGAGAAGAGCAAACCGGTGCGACAGGAGGTGCACTCCTCGGCTGCCCAGATGTGTTCCGCTGACAATCCGGCATCGAGCAGTTGTCGCCGATTTGCCTTCACAAGATCTAGGTGAGTCTGAGGGCCAGTGTTGCTGTGCCCAGGTGCGCGAGCTGTAAGGAATAAGAGCGGATACTTCTCGTTAATGGGATTGCGGTCATAGACCTCTGAGAAAAGCTCCTCGGTATAGGTGAACTGCGATGTGAATTCGTCGATGACTTCCTCGCCGACCGCGTAGCAACAGGAGTGAATGCAGGGACCGATCGCCGCGTACAGATCATCAGGTTGACACCCAAACACTGCGCGCATGCTGCCAACGCCACGCTGTACGATGCGCTTCACTGTCCCCCGCCAGCCGGCATGAAAAGCACCCACAACTCCGCGTCTTGAATCTGCGACCAGCACCGGCACGCAGTCCGCGATCTGAATACCGAGAAGCACGCCTTCGCGGTGGGCGATTATTCCATCTCCCATGATCGGAGATTCAGGAAAGCGGTCCTTGCTCTTGAAGATACGAACCAGACCGGAATGAATTTGACGCAGAGTTACAAGTGGCGGCAAAGAGCGTGGATGGCCAGTTACTGCTTGCAAGAATGCACGCCGATTGCGTTGGACAGCTTCCCGCGCATCGGATGCCGTGAAACCCAAATTCAATTGCGCCCCACCATAGGCTGCGGAGAATCCGCCCGGACGCGTGCTGAATCCATGGATCAGTCCCTGGAGCGCGGTCAAGTTGTTGGCCCGTATGAGCTGAATTTGCTGCCCGGCAGGCTTAATCAATTCTGGCTTGGATGCCGTGGAGGTCACGTTCAATTTTAACTGGCCCAGAGTTCGAGCCTCCCGCTGCGTCACTGCGCTAGACTGAACTCTTATGGCTGAGCCTACGAACTCACTAGCGCGCGCAGCTTCTTCTTATCTCCGTTCTGCGATGCACCAGCCGGTCGAGTGGCATGAGTGGAGTGCCGATGTCTTCGACAAGGCGCAACGCGAGAACAAGCCAGTGTTGCTCGATGTCGGTGCGGTCTGGTGTCATTGGTGCCACGTAATGGACCGCGAGTCTTACGAAAATCCTGAGATCGCGAAACTGATCAACGACAACTATATCGCGGTGAAGGTTGATCGCGACGAGCGTCCGGATGTCGATAGCCGGTACCAGGCTGCGGTGCAGGCGATCAGCGGACAGGGTGGATGGCCGCTCACGGCATTTTTGACTCCGGATGGCCGCCCATTCTTCGGTGGAACTTACTTCCCACCAGAAGACTATCAGGGGCGTCCGGGATTCAAACGCGTTCTGCTCACGTTGGCCTCGGCATATCGCGAGAAGCACAGCGATGTTGTCGAATCAGCCGAGCACGTGATGACTGCTATCGATCAGGCCGAGTCATTCGCCGGGCGATCCGGCGAAATCTCAATGGCGCTGGTCGATGGCATGATCAAGTCGGCGATCCAGTCATTCGATTCCCAAAATGGGGGCTTTGGATCGGCGCCTAAGTTTCCGCATCCTTCCATTCTCGATCTGCTCATCGATCATTGCGGCCGCCAGAACGATCCGCAAGCTCTCGAGGTCGTAACCACCACCTTGGATCACATGGCACATGGCGGCGTTTACGATCAGCTTGCTGGAGGATTTCATCGTTATTCGGTCGATGAGCGCTGGGTGGTGCCTCATTTCGAGAAAATGTCGTACGACAATTCTGAGCTGCTGAAGAATTACGTCCACGCATATCAGCTCACAGGCAATGAGTTCTATGCCGATGTTGCACGCGACATCATCCGCTGGATGGACGAATGGCTCAGCGACCGCGAGCGCGGGGGCTTCTATGCTTCGCAAGATGCCGATATCGATCTGCACGACGATGGCGACTACTTCACCTGGTCGCTTGTTGAGGCTCGCGAGGTTCTAAATCCCCAGGAGCTCGAGGCCGCTACGTTTTACTACGATATCGGCGAAGTCGGCGAGATGCATCACCGTCCGGAGAAGAACGTGCTGCATATCCGCGCGACTCCGGAGCAGATCGCGGCGCGCATGAAGTTGAGCGCTGATGAAGTGCGCCAGCTTCTCTCCAGCGCGAAACGGAAGATGCTCGAGGCGCGCCTGCGCCGGCCAACTCCCTACATCGACGAGACGATGTACGTGAACTGGAACGCTCTCTGTGTCTCCGCATACTTGGAAGCCGCTAAAGTGCTCCAGTTGGATGGTATTGAGCACTTCGCGCTGCGCTCGCTTGATCGTCTGCTTGCGGATGGCTGGTCGCCGGAGCGCGGCCTCAAGCATGTGATTGCCTACTCCGATCAACCCGCTCAGCTTCGCCAGGTCGATGGCGTGCTGGACGATTACGCATTCCTCACAATCTCTTGCCTGGATGCCTACGAGGCCACTACGGATCTGAGCTATTACCGTTTCGCCGAGCGCATCGCGAGCAAAATGGTCGAGTTCTTCCACGACGAGACCGGCGGCGGCTTCTTCGACAACTCCCGGCAGGCCATGCACGGAAATCTTGGAGCACTCGCCGCGCGCCGCAAGCCTTTGCAGGATTCACCTACTCCTGCCGGCAACCCCGCGGCAGCCATCGCGTTACTGCGCCTCTACGAATACTCCGGCGAGATCCGACGTCGAGAAGTTGCCGAATCGACGCTGAAGACATTCGCCGGTATCGCCGGTCACTTTGGCATCTTTGCTGCGACGTACGGCCTCGCGGTGACACTGCATTCCCAACCACAAATGCATGTGATCGTGGTCGGGAACGACGCCAAGGCAGATGAGATGCTTCGGGCAGCCATCGCACGTTACAGCATCTCCAAATCTGTGCTGCGCTTCGATCCCGACCATGTGGTCGCGGAGAACCTGCCGCCGTCGCTGGCGCAAACCATCCCAAATCTGCCTGCCGTGAAAGAGAAGGGCAGCATTGCGGTCGTCTGCTCCGGATTCACATGCCGGCCGCCGGCCGACAGCTCTGAACTGCTAACACAATTGCTGGAAGATCACGTCGCTGAACGTCGAGCGAGCTAGGGGTTCTCATTCCGACAAATTCGGTGGTGGACAAGCCGTCTGTTTTTCGTGTTCTGCGTAGCACGACCAAACAACAGATCCCTCTCCCGCAGTTCAAGCATGGGTCTATGCCGAGAATCGCCGCGGGTTCGGGATGACAATTTTTCGAGGGGCTCACGTGCGTCTAAAGAACTTTCAGAGTGATTGTAGACTGCACTCAAGGATGATTTTTATGCCAATCCCTGCGGACACTGATTTCATGAAGGCTTCGGCTCCTCGAGTGAGTAGACTCTGGTTGCATCAACGACCAAAGGCTTCAGACGAGGAGCCGAAGATGATGATTATAGGTGCAGACTATCACCCTGGATTTCAAA
>DATLKS010000011.1:0-2991 GCA_035538255.1 Terriglobales bacterium | reverse complement strand
TGCGATCATGGGGGTTCGACCCTGGGTTCGACCCCCTCCAGGCACCAACAAAATAAATAGCTTAAGCTGAGTTGGCCTCTCGAAATCGGAGAGGCCAAAATCGTTTGGTGGCTGTTCTGATGGCTGTTGGTTGCGACAGTGGTGAGCGGTACGTGAACCACAGGTTCTGATGGTAGCTATTGGAGTGCTGTCTGAGCCGGGTTGGTACGTTTCCAACGGTCGGGAAGCCAAGCGGGGAGTTCAGCGATGGCGATCTTAGGCAAGTTGATCAGCAACTGCGTGAGGTAGAGCTGGGGGTCCACGTTATGACGGCGGCAGGTGCTTGTCAGGCTGGCCAGTATGGCCGCCGTCCGGCCGCCGCGCATGTTGCCTACGAAAAGACTGTTCTTCCTGTTTAAAACAACACGCTTCATCTCACGCTCGGAAGCGTTGTTATCGATCGCGACCGCGCCATCGGAACTGAACACGTTGAGTTCTTCCCATTGGCTCAAGGCATAGCTAATTGCCTCGGCCATAGGATGCTTGGGCAGCAACTGTTCCTTCCAGGCAAGAAAACGCTGGCGCAGCTCGGCCAACACCGTCGTCGATTGTTCCTGACGAAGACGGAGGCGCTTCTCGACAGAAGAGTCTACGGCCAGCCTCTCGATTGCGTAGAGCTTACGCACCATGTCGATCGTTTCGCGCGCGATTTCCGGCGCGGTCTTCTCTGCGTCGATAATCTTCCTCCTCAGATGAGCCCAACATCCAGCGCGCACGATGCCGTTGCCGGCCACCACGCCGTTGTAGCCACCGTAAGCGTCGGCTAGAAGAACCTGGTTGTAGTCCTTCAGAAAATACTTCGGTCCATCCCGGCCGCGGCTCAGGGTAAAGTCGAACACATTGTAGGGATGCGCCTCATCGCCAACGTACACCCACATGCGCGCATTCACGCATTTCTCTTTGTTCAACATGGGCATGATGGTGTCGTCGGTGCCGATTACATGGGAAGCGCGCACCTGATCCGCCATGACTTCCCACAGCGGCTCGAACAGATCCCCCATATCCCCGCACCACACCGATTGCGTAGCCCGAGAGATTTCGAAACCCTGGCGGGCGAAAATGTCTTCGAGACGATAAAGAGGTAAATAATCTGAAAATTTGCTGGTAGCGATGTAAGCTAGCAGACCCGGCCCGGCCAGGCCCTTCTCGATCGCCGTCTCCGGCTTGGCTGCGGTTTCCATCTGCGGGTTTTCTCCGTTGTGCTCACAGTCCAGGCAGGCGTACGTTTTGCGCACATGATGGACGCGCTCAAAATGGCCGGGATAGTATTCGATCTGCCAGCTCTCCTCCGAGCCGGTCTCTGCGCGCTCTACGCCGCAGTGGATGCACGCCCGTTCGGCTCCGCTCAGCTCATAGACATGAGTGATGGTCGGGAGATTCTCGAAATTGGCCAGGTTGCGCCGGCCCTTGCGCCGCTTCACCCGCCGCAGTTCTTCTTCCGGCTCCGTCTGCGCTGGAACGTCGTCCCGGTTTACCGGCTTCTGGTCCAGTTCCTCGGAGAAGCCAAGCAACATCTGCGCCAACTCGCCCGTCGATTGAAGACGATCCGCGCGCGGCCCATAATACCACCGTTTGTAGCGGTCCAACTCCACTTGCAGGCGGAGATTTTCGATGTGCAGATCGTCGCGCTCGCGCAGCAGCGTCGTAACCAGGACCTTCAGTGTTTCATTGTCTTCGGGTAAGTTAGACAACGCGACAGGCACGACTCTGTTATGCCATAACTTGCTGAGGATAACTTACCCCGCAACCTTTTCCATGTTGCTTGTGTTGGTGCGCGCATACCGCGGTACGCGCTTCAGCTTCGTCATGTCGATTCCATCAAGAATCATCGCCAGTTCGCTGGCTCGCAACTCCACCGATCGTGTCCCAGGATTCACGCGAGGCAGTTTGAAAACTCCTGCCTCGAGCCGCTTGTACCACAGTACAAATCCGTCCTGGTCCCACGTCATGATCTTTAATCTGTCGCCTCGACGCGAACGAAAAATGAACAGGCTGTCCCCAAGTGGATCCTGGCCCATCACTGCTCTGACACGCTCCGCCAAGCGATCGAACCCGCAGCGCATATCGGTCGCTTCCACTGCCAGCCAGATCTGCGTTCCCTGCCTACTATCCAGGCTGCGCAAGCTCGGCAGCCCGATCATGCTTCCCCTTCCAACACCGAAAGCAATGCCCGCAGGTGATGTGCGTCGAATCCAGGTTCCACCACCAGACTGCGGCCCCCGACAAGCCGCACCTCAATCCCTCGGCTGTGCATCACCGTCGCCGCCCACTTCGTCTCCGTTGCTGGGGCCAATTCCAATGATACGAATCTCGGCGATTCGGCCTCGCGCAATCTTTTCTTCCAGGCAAAAAACTGTCCGCTATTCAGAGCTCGCTCAAAACAAAATCGCGCTACGCTCTGACCGCTCGCTGCCTGCTCTGAAACCAACCCTCGCCATTTCGCCCACGCTTCCGCTTTGCTCTGCCTCATCCTTCAACACTGCGGCCTCGCTCACCGCAAAACAAGATGGGCTTCAGATAGCGCTCACAGTCAATTTCGGCTGGGTCTTTCGACCACCACGGGGCTTCAATTCACTGTGGCAATGCGATCGATCACGGAAAGCCGGTGTTCCCGGGAAAGATGGCTGTAGCGAGCAGACATCGTGATCGTCTTGTGGCCGGCGAGTTCCTGAATCTCCTTGATCGATGCTCCGGCCATGGCTAGCCAGGAGCAAAATGTGTGCCGGTTTGAGTGCCAAACGTAGCTCGCAATCTTTGCCTCTTCCAGACATGGTTGGAACCAGGATCGTGTATCGAATCGCCCCTGCGATCCCTCGCGTGCGAACACCGGGTCGGCAGCAGGCGCAGCGCAGGGCACGTACTGCCATAGGCTATTCTCGCCAAGGTTGAACATTACACAGGATAGGCGGCGATTGACTCCTACTACGAACGGATCAAAATTTGAATTCGTTC
>DATLKS010000010.1:0-1508 GCA_035538255.1 Terriglobales bacterium | reverse complement strand
TGGCCCGAGCGAGGGTCTAGGCCATTTGCGAGCGCTTGCTGGTGTGAAGAAGTTTCCCCAACGGTTGAAGTGCGCCACGCTCGGGTGGCATGCACTTGAAGCTGCACTAAAGGGCGGGACTGAATAGCGTGTCGGCGTTTGGGCGTGTCGGCGTATCGGCGTGGGCGCGTGAGTAGGCCGAATCAGAAGCCTAGAATCGATTATTTGTGCATTGGAAGGAAAGTTACTTGACGTTTAATACGTTCGTACGTATTGGATCTTCGTGCCTAGACATTCCCTCCGCGAACGCATTCTAGAAGCCGGTCTTAAGGTGATGTTCCGCAAGGGATACATCGGAGCCGGCGTGCGCGACATCGTGGCCGAGGCCCCTGCGCCGCAGGGCTCGTTTACCAACCATTTCCGTTCCAAGGAGGAGTTCGCGCGGGAGGTGCTGGATCGCTACTTCGACGATCTTAAGCGTGTTGTTGCGGAAGCGCTCGAGGATGGCAGCCGAACACCCCGCCAAAGGCTCAAACGCTATCTCGACATCATCACAGACCGTCTCGCCAAGGCGGAGTTTAGTCGCGGGTGCCTGATCGGAGATTTCAGCCTAGAGGCCGCACCGCAAAGCGAGATGCTGCGGACGCGCTTGGCCAACATCTTTATTGAGTGGCGCGCCCCCTTTGCTGCGTGCATCGCCCAGGGCCAAGCAACCGGCGAGATCGCTGCGACGTTTGCGCCGGAAGAGCTGGCTGAGTTCCTTCTGTCATCCTGGGAAGGCGCCATCCTCCGCATGAAAGTCGAGCGCAACGCCGAACCGCTCGAACGCTTTAAAAGCATCGTTTTTGCCACCGTATTCAAGGAACCATCGATATGAACCCAGACATCAATCTGCCCAAACTCGCCGTCCTCGATTCCGAAATGGCCTACCGCGAAGCAGGCCAAACACACACACCGGTCGCGCTCTTCCTGCACGGCAATCCGACATCATCCTACCTCTGGCGCAATGTCATCCCATCCGTCGCAGAAGTCGCGCATTGTATTGCTCCGGACCTCATCGGGTTTGGCCAATCAGGCAAACCGGACATCGCATATCGTTTCGAGGATCACGCGCGCTATCTCGACGCCTTCATCGCGAAGACCGGGATCGTCTCCGCCTACCTCGTCGCACACGACTGGGGAACAGCCCTGGCTTTCCACTTGGCTGCTCGCCGGCCTGAATTTGTCCGTGGACTAGCCTTCTTTGAGTTTATCTGGCCGGTTCCGACTTGGGACGAGTTTCTAAGCGATTCGGCAGCGCGTGCAGTCTTTCGCAAGTTTCGAACACCTGGAGAAGGCGAGAAATTGATCCTTGAAGAAAACGCTTTCATCGAGAGGGTGCTGCCAGGGTCGATCGTGCGCAAGCTGACCGCCGAGGAAATGGCAGTCTATCGCGCTCCTTTCCAGACGCCGGAATCACGACGCCCAACCTGGCGCTTCCCGAATGAACTGCCGATCGCCGGTCAGCCGGCCGACGTCGTTGCGACGGT
>DATLKS010000009.1:0-9170 GCA_035538255.1 Terriglobales bacterium | reverse complement strand
AACGCTCAGTTCCGCCATGGATGCAGTCAACGTCATCGTAACGGAGCGCCTCCGAGAACTCTCTGCAATCAACAACACACTCTACGAGTTCTTATTGCCCGAGGAGCAGAAGAGTGGCGAAGAGAAGGTCTTGCGTCACGTAATTCTCAAGGCTGACATTCGCGATTCCACTACTCTCACGCGAACGCTCTCAGAGCGTGGACTGAATCCGGCATCGTACTTCAGCCTTAATTTTTACGAGCCCATCAATAAGCTGCTGCCGAAATACGGCGCGTCGACGGTCTTCATCGAAGGTGACGCCATGATTCTCGCGCTCTTCGAGCGGGAAGGAGAATCTGGCCTGGGTGTGGCGCGCGCATGCGTTCTGGCAAAGGAAATGATTGGGATCGTCAGCGCATATAACGAGCAGTCGCGGAAGCAGGGGCTGCCCGCATTGGAACTGGGAATTGGTATTTCGTATCAGGACTCACCGCCGATGTATCTAATGTACGGTCCGCAGCGCATCATGATCTCCAAGGCGCTGAACGAAAGCGACCGGCTCTCTTCCTGCAGCAAGGGCGCGCGCAAGTTCGTCGCGGGAAAGACCACTCCGTTCAATGTGTTCAACCTGCAGACGGTCCGGGATAAGGACACCACCGGCAATCCCGACGAATTTGTCATCCGCTATAACATCAGCGGGGTGATGCTCAGCGCTGCAGCGTTGCAAAAACTGTCGCAGGAGATCTCTCTCAAAGAACACACTCTGGAACTGCCGACGATCTGGCCGGGCGAACCCGTGCGACTTTTGACCGGCACGGTGCCGGTCGTCGCGGGTGTGTTTCACAAGATCGCAATTCGCGAAGGCACAATTCCCCACGTAGACGCCGCAACGATGACCGTGACTGACTGGACGACCCGCAAGTACTACGAAATGTGTGCGAGTCCGGAAGTCTATGCTCTGCTCGAAAACTCCCAAGCCGCTGCCGCTAGCGTTAGCTAGGGATGGAAATGGCGGAAATCAGACCGTCTTGGGTCGGGTCGGCCAGCAGCATTCGCGCTCATCAAGTTCTGCAAATCTCTTTGTCATTCTGACTCTTTGTTTTATTTCGAAGAGTGGAACTACCTCCACAAACTCGGTGTGCAATCGTTTGACGAGGACACATGAGTTTCAATATGGGATCCGGCGGCCGCCTGAGCGCCGAAATGAATGTAACGCCCCTGATGGATGTTCTGCTGGTCTTGTTAATCATCTTCATGATCATCACGCCATGGATCCTTATGGTCTGTTCACTGACGTGCCGCAGCAAAGCGGCAAACCAACTTCGCCGGACACGGCAATCGTCTTGCAGCTCACGCAGGCAAAGAGTGGAGCGCCTTCCCTCGCTATTAATCACCAGCCGCTGCTATGGACAGATCTCCGCCATCGTCTGGTTGAAATTTACAAATTGCGAGCAGATGGAGTGCTGTTCATCAAGGGCGATTCTGACGTCGACTTCGAGGATGTCGCGCAGGCGATAGACACCGCGCACGCAGCAAATGTGCGCCGCGTCGGGTTGATTCCCTGAATACCTTAAAAACCCCGCTTGCTGCGGAAAGGAATGCGCACGACCGCTTCGAGATCGACGGGATTGCCGTCGCGTGTGCCGGGAACGAAGTGCCAGGCGCTGAGCGCGCGGCGGGCGTTCTCGTCAAGGCGATCATCGAATCCTTCGAGCACTTTTACCTCGGCGACGCTGCCGTCGCTGCGGATGACTGCATAGAGAATGACGATGCCCTGGACGTTGTCCCGCATCATGTCCGCCGGATACGCGGCGTCTACTTCCCGTAATGGGATCGGGGCTGTAACTTCTCCCGGCTTGGACGTCGTGCCGCGCTCGGCGAAACGGAAGATCCAGCTTCCACCTGCAGAGGTCAGATTGGGTTTGTTGAGCGCCATGGTGTAGTACTTGCGCCCGCGGAAGATACGCTCATCGACCGCGTTGGGAACATCGTCAATCGGCGCAACTCGCGGTGGGGGCAGGCTCATGCGCGGTGCGCGTGCCATGGCGAGAAGAGAATTCCCCGCGCTGTTTCCTCTGAGATCCTGGGCAGTGACGATCGGCAAGCCATTGACGATTCCGTGCGGCACCGCTGCCGCTACGATACCGAGTTCATCTTTGGTAGCGAGGGATGAATCTCCACCCGGCCCGCGGCCGCCGGCCTGCCGGTCGGGCACTCCGGTGCCTTTCTCGCTTGCCTCTGGATTACCTGCAAATGCTCCACGCCGCGATCCGTCGGGCAAACGCGGAGGTCCGGCGACGGGGTTCAGATTGAGCGATATCAGTTCGCCAGAGGCCGATGCGGCAGTTCCGGCTCCACTCACGTCCGGAGGAGGCGCTACTGGTTCGGCAGTGCCTGGCAAGTTGCCGGCAATTCCGGTTGCGCCCGCCAGCGCTTTTGCATCTGGAGGTGGCGCTACGGGCTGCGCCGGGCCAGGCAATGCCTTTGCGACCTGTGCCGACGGCACGTTTTTCAGATCAGGCGCCGGAGCAACCGGCTCAACGCTTCCCAGATTGGGAATAGCGTGAGTGGCAGCGACAGGCAGCTTCGGCTCCGGATTCACGGCTTCCGGCAGTGGGGCGATATTGATGCTGGCAAGGTTGCGCGCGTTGTTGGTCTGGACCGGCGGCGCAATCGCAGATGCCTGCGGCAGCGACGGCATCGATAATCTTGCCTGGCTAGTGTCCGGCGGAGGCGCAACTGGTGTGACATCGAGCACCGGCGCAACCAGCTTGGGGGTCGAGGCCACCGCCGCAACCGGTGGAGCCTGTGGGACCGGACTTGCCAGCACGATGTCCGGGATTGGAGCGCTGGCAAATATCTTCGGAGCCGTGGGCGCGACAATTGTATGAGTAGTGTTGTCGGCCCATTTTGGTATCGCCATTGCTTCTGCAGGCCGCTTCGCCGAATCACCTTTCGTTGCCACTCTCGCTCTTGAACTTCGGCTGATCACAGGCGCAAGCTTTCGCGGCGCCACTTGTTCCTTTGGCAGCTCGGAAGGAAGTATGTCTTCGTTGGGATTGATGTAGACGATGTGATCATGCTGCAACGTCTCAAGAACTGCGAAGCGATGCGCATAGAAGGGCAATGACAGGACGTACACAAGTCCGGCAAAGATCAGGTGCGCTGCATAGGATCGGGTAAGCGCCTTCCAGTTGAGCTGCTGGTCGACAAAGACGTCTCTCCAGAAGACTCCCGGACGAAAGCCCAGCGGCGCAGGAGCACTCTCGCGTTGGAAAAACCAAGCCAGATTCTCGCGAAGTGAAGGAAGCCAGGGCGGCAGTTCCCAGTTAAGCTGAACCTGAATTTTGCGGGCAGCGAAAAGGTTCGATGGGTTTTGCTGCGCCGCACTGCCGGGGACAGACATGGAAAACCGTTGCTTACCGAGTAGCTGGATTATACCTTGGTAACTAGCCGGAATTGCCTAAGAATGCGTGCATCGATGACCTCAATCCGCTCCATCCCGCGAACGGTCGCGGTACTCTCCGCCATGGCCGCCTTGTTATTTGGCGTCTCCTTCGGCGCGGGCCAGAAAACAAAGTCTAGGAAAGCCAAGCCGCCGGTTCAATCTGCCAAAA
Source organism: Terriglobales bacterium (assembly GCA_035538255.1). GTDB lineage: Bacteria > Acidobacteriota > Terriglobia > Terriglobales > Acidobacteriaceae > Gp1-AA112. The sequence continues at coordinate 5,574 of DATLKS010000009.1, read as the reverse complement.
CTCAGTCGGCGAATGACGCCATTTCAGGCATGTACACTTTTTTGCGTGAAGGAGAGTTCGTCCAAATCACCGTGGAAGAGGGAAAGCTCTCGGGCTTCGTATCACGCTATGGAGAGCGCGACAGCGATCGCGATGCCTTCCTAGATCAGTTCTTCAATAAAGGCTCGATCGAGGGCAACAACATCAGCTTCACTACTAAACAGGTTCATGGCACTTGGTACGAATTTTCCGGTGAGGTCAGCCGTGGCGAAGCCAAGACTCCGGACAAAGAAGGTTACTGGATTATCCGCGGAAGGCTGAAACAGTACGATGAGAACGAATCGAACCAGGTCGCGGCCAAGTCTCGCGAAGTGACCTTCAAGTCATTTCCGCAGGAAACAGACGAGCCTAGGTAGGGACAGGTTACAGGGGACCCCTCCCGCTCACAAGTGATTAATCACAATGGCCCAATCTGCCGGAGCCCTGTTCCCTGTAACCTGTTCCCTGGTCCCTCCCCCTCTCATCTATTTTCCGGCGGTCGCGTGTAGTCCACTGCGCCAGGTGTGCGGACTTTGCCGGCTGTGTCCTCGACGTGGGTGCCCGGCGTACCTGGAGGATTGATGGCTCGTACTCCATCAGTGCCCGTCGCTCTCCGAGGCTTCACATCGTCCCATCCTGCGCTGGCGGGAGCGCGGCCGCCCCAGCGATCGATGGCAGCGTCAGCAGCGCTTTCGGACTCGCGGTGGGCAGTTGTGCTAGAGCTCCCCTCGAGCGAGCGCTTGAAATCGCGCAGTGCTCCCTCTATTTGACTTTCGAGATGATCCGTAATGGGAGCGAGCAGACGACCGAAGCGTCCTAATGGCGGCGCATAATTCATCGTGACATGCACGAGCGTGTCATTGCCCAGGCGCGCGAAATGGATGCGACCGCTGTGTTTTGGTCCGCTCACCGATTTCCATCCGATTGCCTGATTGGGAATTTGCTGCGACGTGACAGCATGAAATTCGAAGGGACGTCTGTCCACTTCGATTAGCCATGTTGAATAATCGCCGTTCACGTCGACACGTTTGAGCGAAGAGATCCTTTGCGGAAGCTCCTCGAAGCGTGACCACGCCGCGAAAACCTCTTCCATCGGACGGCCGATCTGGATGCTGCGCTCCAGGCGCAAGATGCGGCTGTCGTAGCTCGAAGCGCGTCCGCTTGCCAACAGAAATGCTGCTGAACCTGCAGCCGCGCCAGCCACAGTGCCTAATCCAAATCCGCTCCAGAATCCATCTCGCGCCATCTTCTTCTCCCTTACCTTCTATGATCCCTGATGGGAATCCTTGAAGAAAAGCAAGGTTGCCCCCATTTCAAACAGCGGTTCTTCTGAAGTCCAGCAGGCTCAATACGCTCCAGACGTGAATTGAACAGCCAGTACTTGCGCCTGGAGAGTTAATAAATTTTTACAACTGTTGGTCCCTAATGGAGAAGAACCTGCATCAGATGTGGGTTGATATCAGTAAACGCTAATACGTTCAAATTGCTTTCAAAGGATACTCATATGAGCACGGTTGAAACTTTCTTCGCTCCTGAGAAGTTGCAAGGCCCGTACGCCGACTTCTATCGCCGTGCGATCAATGAGTTGCTCTGCTGGCGCATTCTGCGCGACGGAAGCGAGCGGATCACCGAGTTCCCAGGTGCAACGCAAAATCCATTCGATCCACTGGCGTTCGACGCAATTGGCATTCAGTTTGGGGAAGCGTAATTAGGGAACAGGGGACAGGTTATAGGGAATAGGGAAAAGCTCATTTCAAATTCCTACGAATTATTTTCCCTCTTCGCTGTAACCTGTCCCTGTTCCCTCCTAATCCACCGTTCGCACTTCTTCCGGCAACATCAGTACCATTCGGCATTCGTGCGAGGCATCTGTGCATGTGAGCACGCCGCGGCGGACCAGCTTGATTGGCGTGTCATCCGGAAACTGCACGTGGAAGCTTGCCTGTTGCAACTGATTCACGTAAGCCCGAAGCGGTTCGTCTCCGCTAACGAATTTCACTTGATCCGGCTTAAGCGGACGATCTTCTAACGAAGACGGCGCCGTAAACGTGAGGAAGAACTCGGCCTTGGCGTCCTTGCCCGACCAGGGAAGCGGCGCGCTGCGTAACGCTTCCAATTCCGCTCGCGCCTTTTCGACTTCCGCGCTGCTTTGTTTCGAATCGGGAACGAGAGCTTTTAAATGCTGCTCGGCTTCGGGAATCTTATGGTTAGCAGTAGCAGCCATAGCGTAGAAGCGAATCGCGTCCTGCTTGCGCCCGAGCTTCTCATAGAGCTGCCCGAGGTGATCTCCGATCTCGGAATGCTCGTCGAGCAGCCACGCGGCTTCGATGTAGCGCTTGGCCCTGTCTAGTTGATTATTTTGGAAGTATACCCATCCGAGTGTGTCCCAGTAGCTGCCGATGCTCATTACCAAACCCACGTCGTTCAGAGTCAGGTGCTCAACATTCACGTTTCGCAGTCCAGCTTCGGTCGCCGAAGTGGCCGATTCGGCAAAAGTAAGCGCCTTATCGAGATGGCTCTTGTGCGTGGAGAGCTCGTAAGCAACGTTGTTCCAGATGCCCGGCGATGGCGCCAGCTCGACAGCCTTATCGAACGCGGTGAGTGCTTTATCTGGCTGGTCGATATTGAGATACGCGCGTCCTAGATTCGCCTCCAGGCCGGGATTCTGAGGCGTGATCTGAACGGCGCGCTCCAGTTCCGAAACGGCATCTTTGTACTTCTTCTGCTCCAGATAGAGCGATCCCAGGTTTCCATGTGCGTACTGGTCGAGAGGATTGACCTCAAGCTGCTTCTGATACGCGGTAATTGCGTCGTCGTACTTCTGCTGCGACTGGTACGCGAGCCCGAGGTTGTTGTAGGCGTACTCGTCGAACGGATTGATATCGATCTGCTTGCGGAAGGCTGCGATCCCATCGTCGTACTTTGCTAGCGCGAGGTACGCACGTCCCAGATTGTTCCATGCATCTTTGTGCTTCGGCTCCAACTCAACGACTTTTTTCAGCAGCTCCGAGGCTGCGCGGAAATTCTGATTCTTGAGTGCGGCGACTCCAGCCTCATTGAGGTCATCTGCGGACATGCCTGCGGGCACGTTCGATGGTGAGGCTGCGGACAAGCTCTCAACAAACATACTCTGGTTCCCATCTGCGGTAACGTTACGCACGAAAGCACGCAGATCAGAACCGCGAGTAGCACCGATCTCGCGCATCTTCAATGAGAGATCTTTTGTAACGGTGAGAGTATGGCCGTCAAGTTTGTAATCTGAAGAGTAGCTGGCGTAATCGCGCTTCACATTAATCGGTACGGGCGGACGATAGGTGTAGCCGTCGGGGAGCTCGATTTTCACGCTCTCGTGCGATTCGAGCGGCGCCACCGGAAACTCATAAGGCTTGCTGCGGTCCTCATCGTCATCGTCGAGATTGGCCCAGCTCATGTCCAGCCGCGGCAGGGGAATCGCGAGCTGCGACCGCTTGGTAGTCCAATCCAGAAAGTTAGCCTGCGCGAGTTTGTAGCTGAAATTCAACGCATGATGCGTGTCGGAAGGATCGCTGACTTTCACGTCATCAACTTCGCCCGTCAAGCCTTGATATGCATTCAGATATTCGATGACTCTCTTCCACTGCGCCTGCGGCGTTCCCCGAAAAGCGACGCGGAAGGCAAGCTCGGCATCGCCACGAACCGTGTAATCGTAGTTGGCTTCGAGTTTCCCAATTTGGTTGATCTTTCCCGTCACCTTCAGCGATTGCAGGTTCGCGGTGGGCAAGTCGGCGGGCGTGGTCACGATCTGGGCTTCACCGGTCGGCGGCACGAGCAACGCCTTTTTATTGCGGATGCTCGCCACCAGCATTCGGAAAGGAGCTACCTCGGTAGTTGAATCGAGCCAGAGCCCTTGCAGGTTACCGGCTTTATCGGGACCGGACTTGAGCGGTACGAAGGTGATTACGTGATGGAACTGCGCCGGCGATGGGACACTCTCCTCGAGCTTGCGTGAGTGATGAATCAGAACAGGATACGCATCGAGCCCAGCAGCTTTGATGAGTGAAGCCAGTAAGGTGTGCTTGTCCTTGCAATCGCCGTAGCGATTGTTCAGGACGTCAACAGCCGAGTGCGGTTGAAACCTTCCCACGCCAAAAGAGATACCGACGTAGCGATAGCGCGGCGCAACAAAATCGTAGAGATCTTCGATCTTTTCAACGTCCGTCTTGGCGGCGGTCGTGAGTTCGGCGGCTCTGCTGCGAATGATCTGCTCAGGCTTTACACGGTCGCGTTCCAGATTGGAATACCATCGCCCAACTTCATCCCAGGAGCGGAAGGTGCTAAGTTCGATATCAGCGACCTCTTCGTCATCGTCTTCAGCTTTTTTCTTGTGTTTGTTCTTCTTTTTTCCAGAGGAGGAATCATCGTCATCCAGTTTGAGCACTGAGTTCTTCCACAAGTATGTGGTCCGCCCACTCGCAGTTTTTACCTGCGGCTGAACGGTTTTACTGCGCATCTTCAGCTCGCGCCCAGCGGGGACATCGACCTGCAACTGTTCGTCAAGAACGATGACCTTGGAAATGAATTGCTGCTCCCACCAGAACTGGCCAGTAGCAAGGGCCTCGAATTCCTTCACGCGGAAGTCGTATTCGAGAATGTCGCCGGCGGCCAGCCCCGGAACCACGACGTCCTTCTGATGCAGGTCGCTGTAGATCGGCGCTTCACGCGCGACGGGAGCAGTGAGGTCCTGTACCGAATCGGGACCGGCAGTCGCCGTCGCCCCGTTTGGCTTCGTTACCTTTACCGAGACGATCTCGATTTTATCGTTGGCCGCATTATAGGGAAAATGCAATTGGCCGAAGGCCTGTACGCCCGCCTGCGTCTGGACGCGGATGCGCGTGATCTGTTCGCGTTCCGATGTTCCATCGTTCTCAAAACGGATCTTTGTCAGATACTTCTCGATTACGAATGCCTGCTGCGAATAATCAGCCGCCTTTTCCGCCGCTGCCGGAGGCGCGAGCGGAGTCTGCGCCTTGCTGTCCGGCTGAACGGAGGATTCATGAGTGGCCTTGCCGGTGTCCGATTTTGTCGGAGTTTGTTGGCTGACGGCCAGGGATGCGGCGAGGAATAAAGGTAGGAAAATGCTACTACGCATATTGTTTAGTTCTACTCTGACCAGCGGCTACCCGCAATCGGGTGCAGGATTTAGGCTCCGCACCTAAGTTCCTGTGCCTTGGATAGTTGAACGGAGGTTGAGGAAACAATTGCAGAGTTTCTGAATTCGGGTGTGCTCACCGCGGGAGTTTGCCTCCGCACACTAAGCGTTCGTTATCGTGAAGCGCTTCTTTTGCACGAAGGATCTCCCGGTATGCTTCGGCTCGAAGTGCACTAGCGAGGCCCTTAGGCCATGCTGGATGGAGTGCCTGGCGGAAGAGCCACTCGGCCGCAATTGAGTCCTCAACAGCGCGCGAGATCCTTCGCGCAAAAGAAGCGCTTCAGGATGACAAAAATTGACGGTTTCGACGAACGAGCATGGTTCGTGAATCATGCTCCGGCTCATGCCGGTCGCAATGACTGATTTCC
>DATLKS010000008.1:0-1677 GCA_035538255.1 Terriglobales bacterium | reverse complement strand
CGGCTGCGGAATCATCAGCGAACACATGGCAGTTCGCACGGGGGTGGGTATTTTCGACGTCAGCCACATGGGCGACATCCGCCTGGCAGGGCCGCAGGCGCTGGCCGCGGTGCAGCACATTTCAATGAATGACGCCGCGCGACTGGCACTGGGACAGGCGCAGTATTCAGCACTGCTCTATCCCCAGGGAACGTTTGTCGACGATGTGATCGTTCATCGGCTCGGCGAGGACGAGTACCTGCTGGTGATCAACGCAGGCACGCGAGAGAAGGATTTCAACTGGGTGCGAGACAACACGCGGCAATTTGATTGCGCTGTGGAAAATCTATCCGACGACTTCACCCAGATTGCGATCCAGGGACCGAAGGGCGTGGACGTGCTGCAAAGATTGACGGACGCGGATTTGAGTGCGGTGAAGTTTTATTGGGTGACGCGCGGAAGTGTTTGTGGCGTGAAAGATACTCTGATCGCGCGCACCGGTTACACCGCCGAAGATGGCTTCGAAATCTACGTTCCGGCGGATGAGGCAACAAGCGAGCGGGTGTGGAATGAGATTCTGGCCACAGGCAAGGAATTCGGCGTCGTGCCCTGCGGCTTAGGCGCGCGCAATACCCTGCGCCTCGAAGGCAAGCTTCCGCTCTGCGGGCACGAAATTTCCGATACGATCAATGTGTGGGAAGCCGGTCTCGACCGCTTCTGCAAAATGGAGAAGGCGGAGTTCATCGGTCAACGGGCGCTGGAAAGGGCGAAGGCCGCGGGGCTGAAGCGTACATTGATTGGTTTAGAGATGACCGACCGCGGCATCGCTCGCGATGGCTACAAGGTACTCGACGGCGATGGACGGGAAATTGGATGCATTACCAGTGGATCGCCGGCACCGTTTCTAAAGAAGAAGATCGCGCTAGCTTATGTGCCTCCGGAGCTTGCCGCCGTAGGTACGGCGCTCAAGGTAGAGATTCGCGGACAAGGCGTAGGTGCGCAGGTGGTACCGACACCGTTTTATAAGCGGCCGAAGAAGGCTTAACCACAGAGTACACAGAACTTCACCGAGGATTTGCGAAAGCTAGGAGCTAGAAGCACTCATCATGGCCTATCCAACGGATCGCAAGTACACCAAAGAACACGAGTGGATTCAAGTCAACGGCTCAACTGCAGCCATCGGCATCATTGACTACGCGCAGCAGTCTCTGGGGGACATTGTATTTGTCGAGTTGCCCAAAGTGGGCACAGAGCTTATCGCCGGCAAGACCTTCGGGACGGTCGAGTCGGTGAAAGCGGTATCGGATCTGTATGCCCCGGCATCGGGCACCGTGACCGAGGTCAATGGAGACTTAGCCACTTCGCCGGAAAGAGTAAATAAGGATGCGCACGGATCGTGGATGATAAAGATCACTGTGAAGAATCCGAAGGAACTGGATGGGCTGCTTTCTGGTGCGGACTACGAGAAGTTCGTGGCGGAAGAATCCGGACATTGAGCGCGACGCCTTCAGGCGTCGGACCCCTTGGGGCTTAGGAGCGGAGAATCCAGCCCACTGCGTTGCTGAGGTCGGGCGTCCGAGGCCTGAGGTCCCCGGACGACGGCGAGACTGAAAATCTAAAAGACGGCGAGTTACATCTAATCAATTTCTATGCGCTATTTACCTAAATCTCCGGCTGATCGCGAAGCCATGCTCAAGG
>DATLKS010000007.1:0-2217 GCA_035538255.1 Terriglobales bacterium | reverse complement strand
CAAGAAACTCCAGTTTGACGTGATCATAAATGCCACGCCTGTGGGCATGAGTGCGGCTCGTCCTCAATCGCCGTTGGAGGAATCGGAATTGCAGACGCGGTTTCTCCTGGAGATGATTTACAACCCTGCTGAAACAAAACTAATGAAGATGGCACGAGCGAAAGGAATTCAAGTGATTCCCGGTTCAGAAATGCTTGTTCATCAGGGCGCTCGGCAATTTGAAATCTGGACGGGCAAGCCCGCTCCAATCGAAGAGATGCATCGCGCGGTTCTCCACGCGCTTGGCCTCGGACAGCAGTCGTTCACGCTACGAGAAGTGCCGAGTCCTCTGCAGGCAAAGAGGGGCTGAATGTTACAACTCTTGACAGAGATACTGGGCTACGCGCGGAAACTGCTTCCATTAATGGAGATTTACGCGGCCCGACGCTCAGCGGCTCCGGTCCGCGACTCGGCCACGCAGGAATTTCAAAGCTATACAGCCGAAATCTTGCGTGCAAACCGAGCCGATCTGATGCAGCTGCGCTCAGTGGTCGAAGGCGTGCACCAGCGCTTGCGAGTAATCGACGAGCAAGCAGTAACATTGCAGCAGGAACTCGCGCACATGGCGGATCGGCATCGCATGATGGCGATAGCCTTGGCAATCGCCGCCGCGTCATCCATTGCCACTCTGGTGATGTGCATCGTTCTCCTTACGAGGCATTAAAGTATCTGCAACTTGAGGCAGTTCCATACACTCAGCAGGTCTGATCTCAACCAACCAACCGAGCCTGCTTGCATTCCATCTAAAGGGTAGCTGCACTAGGCAGCATTCCTGAACGTTATGAATGCTGAAGAAACGCTTTTACCCGTCGAGAACTGTGGAACGTTGGAAGATGTTGTTGCTCCCCTTCCACCGGCAGTTGTCGAAACAATGAAAATAGTCTTTCGCGAAACTCATGGTGGCGAGATGACGCCGGAGGACCGTGAGTTCCTGGGCATCGCCGATCAGTGAAGAAGAAGCGCCCTGCCGCCATCGCCGAGGTCGAGTCCACCTCGGGGGCAGTTATTCTGTCTCGCGGCCGGAAGATGCAGACAGCAATCGAGAACGTCTTTCGGCTTACTCACAAGCGCGAGATGACACCTGACGAGAGACGCATATTTGGCCTCCTCAAAGCCGAAGGTGCGGATCGCCGTAATGGCACTTCTTCCGCGGGTGAACGGCGCAACGCCGGTGAAAAACGTCGGCGCTCGGAACTTTGATGCGCAGCGATTGCCCGCTCAGCTTTCCGGCAAGATGTAATTCCTTGTTAACATCCTCGTAGTGACTTCAGGACAGCGAGTTCGGGTCCGCTTTGCGCCTTCTCCGACAGGTCTGCTGCACGTTGGCAACGCGCGCACAGCATTGTTCAACTGGTTGTTTGCCCGCCAAAAAAAGGGGGCTCACATTCTCCGCATCGAGGATACCGATGTCGAGCGCAGCGAAGCCCGTTTTGAAACTCAGCTTCTGGATGATCTGCGCTGGCTGGGAATCGACTGGGATGAGGGTCCGGATATCGGCGGACACTTCGGCCCATATCGCCAAAGCGAGCGCATGGAGATCTATCAACGATATGCAGAGCACTTGGTCGACGAGGGCAAAGCGTACCTTTGCTTCTGCACCGCCGAAGAACTCGAGCGGGAACGGCAACAGGCCGCCGAGCAGCGGCGTCCGCAAATTTATTCAGGCAAATGCCGGGAGTGCGACCCTCAGGAAGCGAGGAAGCGTCGCGAAAACGGTCAGGCGGCCGCCATCCGCCTAAAAATTCCTGAGCACCCAATTCACTTCCACGATACCGTTCGTGGCGATGTGACCTTTGACAATGAGTCGGTGAGCGACCCGATTATTGTGCGATCATCCGGAGTCCCGGTTTATAACTATGTGGTCGTCATCGATGACGCGGAAATGAAGATCACGCACGTGATCCGCGGCGACGATCACCTCTCCAACACTCCCAAACAAGTCGCTTTGTATGAGGCGCTGGGATTCCCAGTACCGCAGTTCGCACATCTCTCAACCATTCTCGGGCCTGATCGCGAGCGACTCTCGAAACGTCACGGCGCCACGTCAATTTCGCAGTTTCGCGAAATGGGAATTCTGCCGGAAGCCCTGGTAAATTACTTGGCTCTTTTGGGCTGGGCGCCGAGCGGGGGCACGCGGGAGACCTTTACCCCAAAAGAGTTAATTAAGGAGTTCTCCCT
>DATLKS010000006.1:0-1941 GCA_035538255.1 Terriglobales bacterium | reverse complement strand
GAATTGCACATGTACGAGTGCAGCTTTGACCAGAATCGGCAGTTCTTCGTGCTCGCGATGCAGGAACTTTTCGAACGCGCCCATGCATTCCATCATTTTCTCAGGCGGTGGTGGGACAAATGCTGCGTTGCCGGGCCGCGTGCCTCCGATCCAATTTTGGCTTTCGCGGAATTCACCCGGACGCTTCTGGCTGCCACGTCCCTTGGACAAGAGGATCTTGTGAATTTCTCGTATCAACCGCAAAGAGAGCGGAAAGTCCTCCCGGAGCCGGCGAAGCCCGTGATTCATCGCGGCCACATAATTTGAAACTTCCTGAACGTCTTCCAACGGGACACTGGGGGCTTCGGCGCTTTCGAATAGCATCAGGTCAGAAAACGAGGACTGTGTGCCCTCGATCTGCGATGAGAGGACCGCTTCCTTACGAACGTACAGGTAAATGAAGAGCGAGGGATCGGGCAGAATGGACGCGAGCCCGTCAAGACGTCCGAGGGCCTGGTTTGCCTGCTCAAGCAATGGCAAGAGCGGTTGGAGGGCCAGAGGCGGGTCTGGCGGCAAAGGGGGTGGCACATAGGCCCTGAAGGACTCGTCCTTGAAGGTCTTGACGACATAAGTCCCGAGGCGGCAGTTCGGTTTGGTTGGTGTCGCCATCAGAAAGCCATCGTTTCGTTAGAAAATATCTAACGAAACTATATAGCCCTTTCCTTTCGTTATCTAGCTAAAATGGGGGATGCGTTAAAATCAACAATTATAAGGGTTTAGGAGTAAAAAGGAGCTACAAGCGAGGATCGACCGGCTCGCTTTCGAGGGCAAGGACACCGAAGACGCATTCGTGGACGCGCCGAAGCGGTTCCTGCCGGACGAATCGCTCCAGTGCTTCGATGCCAAGAGCGAATTCACGGAGTGCCAAGGAACGCTTGGTGGAAACCGAACGACCGCGCAGACGCTCCAAGTTCTCGGGCAGCAAGTATTCAGGCCCATAGATAATTCGCAGGTATTCAGGGCCGCGGCATTTGACCGCGGGCTGTGTCAACCCGCGTCGTCCGCGCACAATAAAGTCCAGCGGCTTTACGACCATGCCCTCGCCACCGCGTCCGGTCAGCTCTTCCCACCACTGAGTGGCTTCTTCAACGCTCGCTGTGTTGGTCACATCAACCTGTCGGTAAGACGTTGCGAGCAAGAGACCATCGCTGGCTTTGCAAACCTCTGCCAGCTTTTCCATGTGCCACACGTGATCGCGCTGAACATGAACTTGTCCTTCCGTAGCAAGCACGTGGAACGGTCCGAGCTTCAAATCGCTGACGGACTGAACCAACCAGCAGTAGCGCCGATAAGAATCGACATAAAGCTTCGCGGCTTCGAGCCGTTGCTTATATTTCTCGATGAGAGGCAGGGCATCGCCATTCTTCGATGCAAGATGCTCAAGAGACGCTACTGTTTCCGTAAGAGACGCTTTCGCAGCCGCGCCCACAGCGGCGTATTGCTGCCGCAATAATTCCTGAGCCTTTGCGGACCAGGGCATCAATTCCGCGTCGAGACAAATCCAATCCGTCTCAAACTGCTGCCAGAATCCTGCAGCGTCGACGGCTCCGCGCACCTTTTCGAGAAATTCCTTTTCGATCTTTCGATCATCGAAGAATCGTCGCCCTGTTCGTGTGTAGCAAATCCCGATGTCTTCCCCGACGACTCCGAAACGTCGTCGAGCGGCATCCTCATCTCGGCAGACGATGACGACGGCGCGCGAACCCATGTGCTTTTCCTCGCACACCACGCGAGGGACGCCTTCGCGGCGGAAGTAGGCAAAGGCTTCCGCCGGATGTTCCAGAAGTCCGGGCTTTTCGGTTGTTTCTGTGGGGGACATCGTGGGCGGCAAGTAGATCAGCCACTTCGGATTCGCAGCAAACCGGCTCATGACTTCAAGAGCCGCGAGCGCGTTTTCCTCCC
>DATLKS010000005.1:0-2272 GCA_035538255.1 Terriglobales bacterium | reverse complement strand
GGATAGCTGCGATCAGGACAGGAACCGAGAAAGCATCCTTGCCGTCACATTCTCGCGCTGCGAGTTCTGCTAATCTCAACATTTACTGAAACTGCTGTTCACTCCAAGATAGAGAGCATTTGTCCCCTCTATGGCCGAATCTCCGATCACCGCGCGCAGTCAGGATTTTGCTACTTGGTACCAAGACGTTGTTTTACAAGGCGACATGGCCGAGCCCGCGGAAATCGTCAAGGGCTGCATGGTCATCAAGGCCAACGGCTACGCTGTCTGGGAGTTGTTGCAGCGCGAGCTTGACGGTCGCTTCAAAGCCACGGGTCACCAGAACATGTATTTTCCTCTGCTGATTCCGCAAAGCTTTCTACATAAGGAGGCGGAACACGTCGAAGGCTTTTCGCCTGAATTGGCAGTAGTAACACTGGCCGGCGGCAAGCGACTGGACGAGCCCTATGTGATTCGGCCGACGTCGGAGACGATCATCGGCCACTTCTTCGCCAAATGGATCAAGAGCTGGCGCGATCTGCCAGTGCTGGTAAACCAGTGGGCCAACATCATTCGATGGGAGCTGCGCACGCGCATGTTTCTGCGGACGACAGAATTTCTCTGGCAGGAAGGCCACACCGCGCACTCCAATCACGACGAGGCTGTGAAGGAAGTGCGGCGCATGCTGGACGTGTACACCGAGGTGGCCGAGGACGTAATGGCGGTGCCTGTTATCAAGGGCGTGAAGACCCAATCGGAGAAGTTCGCCGGGGCGCTGCAAAGCTATTGCATCGAAGCCATGATGCAGAACGGCTTCGCGTTGCAGGCCGGCACCAGCCACGACCTCGGACAGAACTTCGGCAAAGCGTTCGACGTCCAGTTCCAGAACAAGGAAGGCCAGTTCGACTATGTCTGGCAGACCAGTTGGGGCGTGAGCACGCGCCTGATCGGTGGGCTGATCATGAGCCACTCCGACGATAGGGGTCTAGTGCTGCCGCCGAAGCTTGCGCCTACGAAGGCCGTGATCGTTCCGATCTATGGCAAGGACGGCGAGAAGGATCGCGTACTCGAAGCTGCGCATCGCATCGCAAAAGAGGTTGGGGCTAAGGTGGACGACCGCGAAGGCCAGACTCCTGGCGCGAAGTTCTTCCATTGGGAGCGTCGTGGCGTGCCGGTTGTACTCGAATTCGGACCACGCGATCTGGCATCAGGCAGTATCGTACTCAAGCGGCGCGACACCGGTGGCAAGCAGCCGATGCCACAGGCCGAACTCGCGGAGAAGCTGCCTGCGCTTCTAGGTGAAATGCAAAAGAACATGTTTGACGCCGCGAAGCAGCGATTAAGAACGAATACGGTGCTAGCCAACTCGATCGGCGAAGTGGAGTCGATCCTCAATGATGTCACGGCCGAAAAAGGTGGCGGCAAGTTCGTCATGGCGCATGTGAAGGATGATCCGCGCTGCGACCTGCGCGTGAAAGAGTTCAAAGCCACGATCCGCTGTATTCCTCTGGTGGATGAATGTGACGGTCCGGGCAAGTGCATCGTCACCGGTGAACAGGTCGACCGGCGTGCGGTGATCGCGAAGGCGTATTAACCACAAACGATACGGCAGTTGGGGATTTTGCTCCGGGCGTATAGTCGGCAATCCAGAAGTGCGCGCTGAGCAGCGCGTTGTTCAGGAGGGTTGAAGTCCCTCTGGCGCTCAAATGAGGGGCGCCATATCCAAGAAGCGGGGTTCGTAGCCTCGCTGGCCGGAGAAAGCGGAAGGTATGGAGACGTCTAAACGGGCACGAAGGCGAAAGCTGGACACAAGCCAAGACCGACCTGAAGCCACCGCTTGCTGTACTTCGGAGGGCAGGGTGTCCATCAAGTGAGTATCGCAAGATGGAATCCGAAGGGCCTGCGGAGAAGTACCGGGCCGTAATCGATGGGGTAATTCCCGAGATGAACCGGTCGGCCCAAGGTGGGACAAGGTCGAGTCTGCACTTCTGAGACGAAGGCGCTCTCATTCACCCACCGCACCAAGGTGTTTGCGGACGGCACGGTACGGAAGAACAACGCGTGACCTCAGGAGAACTGGCAGAGTCTCCGGGTGGCACCGGAGTAAGCGGACCTATAAGCAGAGGCGAAGTGGCGAGCGACGCTCTGCCAGTAGTCGGACGGCTGAATAGTACCTATGAAGCGTGGCGAAAGCCACGTGACCGGGCAACCGGCGACGGAATTGGGTCGGGGAAGGCAGCCGGCGAAGATGGTCAAGAAGAGAGAGAAAGCCAGAAGATTAAAGACGAGAAGG
>DATLKS010000004.1:0-4146 GCA_035538255.1 Terriglobales bacterium | reverse complement strand
CACTACGCTACTCCAGCGACGGCAACCAGCCATGGCTTTGGACCGAGCACCGCCGAGTGCTCTAATGGCACATTCGTGAATCAGGGTGACCCGTGCCCAGACGGCTTCACCGCGACCGCCAGCCCGTTGCTGCTCTACCTTCAAGGCGCCGGCACGGGCCTAACGAAGCTGACTCCCGGAGCTTCGGACATCAGCAACAAAAATTACGCGCTGTTTCTACAGGACAAATGGCAGTTTCGCCCCAACATCACCTTCAACTACGGATTGCGCTGGGAGGCTCAGATATTTCCCGATCCGGTCATCGATCCGTCAAAAACCGCATATGGCGTGAATCTCAATGATCCGCGATTCCCGTCGAATGGAAAGCTGCCCAACGCAAGCACGATGTTCCAACCCAGGATTGGTTTGGCATGGGACATCAAAAACAATCAGAAGTCACTCGTCCGGGCTAGTTGGGGAATTTACAACGCAGAGTTGAACATGCTGACCCAGGTAGGAGCGATCACAACGAATGGTGTTCAACAGCAAACGCTATTTGCCGGTGACGTGGCGACCTGTCCATTGAAGCCAGCTCCAGCCAACGGCACTTGTCCTGGAGTTCCGGCGGCGTACACGCAAGTTTTCATCAGCCCTAATGGTCCGAAGCCGCAATGGCCGAACGTTATCCCGTTCACTCCTTCGGCAGGGGGAGGATTCCCGTTTCAGCCCGGGGTTACGGTCTTCAACCGGAACTACAAAAATCCTCGCACTTACACGGCGAACCTTGGCTTCCAGCAGGAATTGGCGGCCAAATGGGCAGGGTACCTGGATCTCACCTACTCGAAAGGCGTGTATCTCACGCGATTCGTGAATCCGAACACCGGGGCCGCCCTTCCCATCCAGCCAACCGATAACGTCGATACCGTGAGTTACGCGGCTGGACCATTCACCAATCTAGGCGCGATTACAGACACGCAGAGTACCGCACATTCGCTGTATCGAGGTTTGACCGTCGGGGCGAAGAAGAGCTTCAGCCAGAACTATCAACTGGAGTTCAATTACGTCCTGTCGGAAGATCTAGACGACGATTCGAATGAGCGCGATCCTTTCACCTTCCGTTACTTCAATCGTTTCGATTTCCGCAAGGATTACGCGTTCTCTGACCGTGATGAGCGCCACAAATTCAACCTGTTCGGGTACATGAAGCTGCCTTACGGAATCGAATTCAGTCCGCGTATTCAAGCGCACACAGCCCAGCCGATTACCGATAACACGCTGGGAACCGGAACAGGCGCTCCGTGTAGCCCGAATAACTCCAGGACTCGAGTGGTCAATGGCATTGACTGTGGACGCAATCACCTGCGCAAAGACAACGGGTACTTCAGCTTTGACTGGCGCGGTACTCGACCGTTCCATTTTGGGGATCATTACGCGCTGATTCCACAGATCGAGATGTTCAACAGCTTCAACAATAAGAACAATGTCAATCCACTTGTAACGCCTGGACTCTTCAATTTCGACGGATTCCTCCGTCAAGGCGTCGGTGATCCGCTCGAGGTACAGCTCTCGGTGAAATTCGCTTTCTGATGAATCCAGAAGTGCCGTGAGGGCTGCTGCGGCAGCCCTCTCTTTATTCATGAATACACTTGAGCCAATCTTCACGCTTGATCTGTTTCCGTTACTTGAGAACAAGTTGACCGAATTGCTCAGGTGCCTGCGCCACGATGAGTGGTCGCTTCCCACCTTGGCAAAGCAATGGACCGTAAGAGATGTTGCGGCTCATCTGCTCGACGGCAACATCAAACGTCTATCCATCCAGCGGGATGGCTTTCTTGGACTGCCTGCTCCACACATCAACAGCTATGAATCTCTGGTCGCATTTATAAATCGGAACAACGCGGAATGGGTAGAGGCGGCACGGCGAATTAGTCCGCGGGTGCTTACCGATTGGCTGGAACTCACGTCGAAGCAAGTCTATGACTTCTTTCGCACGCTTGATCCGTTCGGACCTGCGCTGTGGAGTGTCGCGTGGGCTGGAGAAGACCAGTCAGCCAATTGGTTCGACATAGCCCGCGAGTACACCGAGCGCTGGCATCATCAGCAACAGATCCGTGTTGCTGTGAATCGGCCCGGAATCGCCCATCGGCAACTCTATTTCCCTGTCCTGGACACCTTCATGCGCGGCCTGCCGCACGCGTTTCGCGGCGTTGAGGCTCCTTACGGAACGACGCTGGAGGTGCAAATCACCGGAGAAGCCGGAGGCTCATGGTGGCTTGAAAAGACCGAATCTTCCTGGACCTTGTGCGAACGGATCGACAGGTCTGAGGCAACGATCACCATTGATCAAGAATTGGCGTGGAAGGTCTTTACCAAAGCTGTGGACAGCGGAACAGCGGTACAGTATGTCAAGATTGCCGGCGACCGTTCTCTCGCTCAGCGAGTGCTTTCGCTGGTCGCAGTATTGGCATAAAAGCCTAAATTAGCAGCAGCTCTGGCCAGCAGTTTCCTATCGACGCTGCAGCCCATCCAAAATAAAGGAGGGGCTATGGCACGCAAGGTTCCCAAAGATGAGTTACTTCCTTTCGAGCCGGAAGACACAACTCCACTTGACCTCTATACCCCTACTCATGGCAATATCCTCGCCATGATGGCCGAAGCTGGAACCCACTCCGAAGCTAGCAAGGACGAAGCTCACATGCACGGTGAGCCAATCGTGGACGATCACGCAGTAGCTGCCAGTCTGCCGGTCGAGCATTCAGCGGTGGACGAAACTGGCCACATGGATCATCATCGCAAGCCGATCATTTCGATTCACGGAAAAGACGTCGACGAGCATGAGCTGGACCACAAAGATGCGGCTTAAGCTACATCATCTCCCGCTTGGTGAGCGCCGCTAGCGTGCGGTTGCGTTCGTATTCCGTGCCAATTGAATCCGCAGCCTTGATGTAGGCATCGCGCAGCGTTCCCTGCATCTCAAACCGTCGCGCTACCTCGGTGAGGACTCGCGCTTTCTCGTAGTCAGTGCCTATTTTCTGAGCCTCAGCGATGATCCGTTCTACGGAGTCGTTCACAAGTTTGTGTTGCTGCATCAGCGAGATCAGATCGCGCGAGCGCTCGAAGTCTGTGTGGACTGAATCTACCAGAGCGAGATAGGTCGCGATCTGCTTCTCGTCGAAGTTATGCGATTGGCTCGCCGCGATGAGAATGCGCGACTTTTCGTAGTCGGTTCCGATTGAGGCGGCCGATTTCAGCACCTGACTCACTGCCGCCGGGCTGAGTTTCTGGTGATCCATCAAAGCCATCAGGCTGCGCGAGTGCTCGTAGTCAGTGCCGATGCTGCTTGCGAGATCGAGATAGCTTGAGATTTCGCTTTCGTCGAATGTGCTGAGCCCAACAAGTGTCGTGAGAATTCTCGCTTTTTCGTAGTCCGTGCCGATGTGCTTGGCTGATGCCAGCGCTCCACGCAAGATTTCTGGCGAGAGGTTCGGACGCTTCAGCAACTCGATCAGCACTCGTGCATGCTCGTAATCGGTCCCCAGCTTGTTCGCGCCGTTGAGAAATGCAACTCTCTGGGTTTCATCCTTGAGATCGTAGCGTTGTGCGATGGTGAGAAGCACTTGCGCCAGACTGTAGTCGGTTGAAATTTCATTTCGGGCCTGATCGAGAGCCTTCACCAGCAGGGGTGCAGGCAGCGTGGCATTCTCAAAGAGCTTGGTGAAATAGACCTGCCGAACATAGTCGCTCTTGAGCTGAGCGATCTCATCCAGCACAGCCTGCGGACCGCCCTTGGCGAGCAGGGCAGGGACGCGTGTGCTCGCAGCAAAGCCGGTAACACGCTCTAGATGTACGAGGAAGTTCGAGAACCAGGCTCGAGCCGCAGCGTCAAATTCCTGCTGGGTGCCATTTAATTTGTAGGTGAATGTCAGTTGTCCGTTGCTGGCTGGTTCAACGCGCACGCGACGCAGCGTGTCATCCATGCGCTCGTTGACTTCGAAGTATCCGCCAGGAGAGATGCTTTCGATCATGGTGGCATCGCTGTTGAAGCGAACTGTACCCGAGGAGCTGGCTTCGATGCTGCATCCACCGCCGGACCAGGTCGCCGTCCAGGTGCGAGCGCCCTCACCATCCGAATGGCTATTGACGCTGTTATGAGCGGCGTGCGTGGTG
>DATLKS010000003.1:0-2282 GCA_035538255.1 Terriglobales bacterium | reverse complement strand
GATTGGAAGACGACATGCACATCACTGAAGACGGCGCGGAACTGTTCACGCCGCAGAGCCCATCGTTGGAAGATCCATTCGGAAAAGTTTAACGAAGACGCAGCCGTGGAGAACACGGAGTAGCTGCTCTAATTGTGTGTTCTCCCATTTTCTCTGTGGCTCCGTGGTGAAAGCCAACTTTATTGTGCTGCTTTTTGCGTCAGCTCTGCGTCGATCTGAATCTTGATCTCTTCGCCAACCATGGCCGCAGGAGCTTTCGCGCCTACGCCGAAATCTTTGCGGTTTACTGATGTGGTCGCGGAGAGACCTCGCCGCTGATTCGGGCCCATCTTTATCGGAGCCGACGGACCATCGACGTCCAGCGTGACTTCCTTGGTCACCCCTTTTGTGGTGAGGTCACCGACGACCTTCAGTTTTCCCTCGCCGTTTTTGCTGATGCTTTTCGATTTGAAGGTCATGGTTGGAAATTGCGCGGCATCGAAGTAGTTGGGACTGCGGAGATCGTTATCGCGACTATCGTTCCCCGTATTGATGGAAGCGATATCAATAGTCGCATTCACGGTGGACTTGGTGATGTCGTTATCGTCTATCGTGGCCGAGCCGCTAACCTTTGTGAATCTTCCGTGCACGTTGCTGATGCCCAAGTGTCGAACGCTGAAACCAACGGTGGTGTGCGCCGGATCGATTTGCCACTCCGAACCTTGCGCCCACGCGGCGACCGCAAATAAGACAAAGCCAAGCAAACTGCATGCGCGACGTTTCATAAGTCTCCCGAAGAGAAGGATGTGAAGTCAGCTCATTCAGAGATGCTCGACATTGTACGGTGCGATGCAAGTTTTTCGCGAGAAAAGCGGAGCAACATGAATACGCGCACGCCCGGGTTTCGATGGTGACTTATCGGCGGCATATTCAGCCTTATTTCGCGGTCTTCACCTGCTTCCTCACGCTGGTTTGTACTACGGCATCGCGCGGTTCGCCGTTCTGCTGCATCAGCTTGGCGATCAATCCGGTCCATCCCGTCTGGTGCGATGCTCCCAAACCTGCACCCGTGTCTCCGTGAAAATACTCGTAGAAGAGCGCCAGGTCCTTCCAGTAAGGATCGGTTTGAAATAACGGATTGCGCCCATGAGCAGGCCGATGCCCATCCTTACCGGCGAGAAACAGACGCGTCAGCCGATGCGAGAGCTCTTCGGCGACCTGTCCGAGGTTCATCAGTCTGCCCGAGCCGGTTGGACACTCCACTCTAATCTTGTCGCCGTAATAGTGGTGATAGCGCTGAAGTGACTCGATGATGAGAAAGTTCATCGGTACCCAAATCGGGCCGCGCCAGTTAGAGTTTCCGCCGAAGAGTCCGGTAGTCGATTCGCCCGGCTCGTAGTCCACAATGTGCTCGCGGCCGGCAATGTTGAGGCGGAAGGGATGTTCGCGGTGGTACAAAGAGAGGCTCCGAATCCCATATGGGGAAAGAAATTCGTTTTCGTCGAGCATGATCTTAAGGATTCGTTTGAGACGCTTCTCGTCCACTATCGCCAATAATTGCCGTTCCTTTACCCCCTCGGCCTGGAAGCACGCGATGTTTTCCGTCAGGTTAGGACGATTGTCGATGTACCACTGGATGCGATGAGCGAAGTTGGGAAGCCGCTGCAACAAGCCAGGCTCAAGCGTCTGAACCGCGAACAGTGGCACAAGTCCCACCATGGACCGAATGCGCATGGGGATTTCCAAGCCATCCGAAATGCGCAGGACATCGTAATAGAAGCCATCTTCTTCATGCCAGATTCCAGCGCCGTCGATGTTGCGGTTCATCGCCTTAACGATGAACAGGAAGTGCTCCCAAAACTTAATCGCGGTGTCTTCATAGACGGAATCCTGAATGGCGAGATCGAGTGCGATCATCAGCATGTTCAGGCTGTAGGCTGCCATCCAGCTCGTGCCATCGGATTGTTCCATGTAGGCGCCACCCGGCAGCTTCTCACTGCGATCGAAGGCGCCGATATTGTCGAGCCCGAGAAATCCGCCTTGGAAGATGTTGTTGCCCGCTGTGTCCTTGCGATTCACCCACCACGTGAAGTTGATGAGCAGCTTGTGGAAGATGCGCTCCAGAAAAGCGAAGTCGCCCTTCCCTGTCATGCGGCGCTCGATCTGGTACATGCGGTGCGCGGCCCAGGCGTGCACCGGCGGATTCACGTCTGAGAAATTCCACTCATACGCCGGAAGCTGTCCGTTGGGATGCATGTACCACTCGCGACAGAGAAGCGTGAGCTGACTCTTGGCAAAGTCCC
>DATLKS010000002.1:0-2935 GCA_035538255.1 Terriglobales bacterium | reverse complement strand
GTCTGTCCGGCCTGTACCGAAATTGGCTGCGCAAATTCGATCGTGATCACCTCTCCCTCCGCTGATTGCGTCGATTGAAGTGCGCGCCCCTCGAGTTTTGCCTTGAGACTTGGACTCGTGAGATTCACCTGAACCTTTGCGAACGAGATCTTCCCAAAGGCACAATGCAATGACAGCATCTGGGCACGGCGGCCGACTGTGCCGAAACCGGAAGCCGTGGCCCAGGGCGCGTGGAAGTCGCCCCGCGCATTCGGGAGCAAGGACAGCATCTGCCGAGGGACATCTGGCTTAAATCCTGTTGCCGAGATCATCGTCGTCCAACTGCTGGGCGGGCGAGAATAGTGGTCGCCGCACTCGACGTGGTTCCACGGCCGGCCTGCGCGGAGATATCGCCGATGGACTGATTCCACGATTCGAGCGCCGTCGGAGAAGCGTCCCGAGTCCATCAGAAACGACGCGAACGCGAACTCAATTCCTGTCCACACTCCGCCTGCCTGCATGTTGGTCATCGCTAACAGATCGGCCCCGCCCTTCGGTGCGGTGGCATTGTGCAAACCAAATTCCGGATTGAAATTGTACTTGACGATGCTGTCGATCGCCGCTTCCAGATTTTTCTCCAAGATGGTTGTGGGCAATCCAATGAGACGAGTAAACCATTCGCCGCTGATCTGGTCGCTCATGCAGATGTCGCTATACGCCTCGCCATCTATCCACAGCCGGTAGTATTGACCATTGAATAGCAGACGATCGAAGTTCGCCGACGCCTTGTCCAACAGCGCCTTCCAACGCTCCGCTTCTGCACGTTTTCCCAAATCGGTCGCCATGCGGATTGCCGCTCTCAGTCCTCCAATCCACAACGAAGCGACATACGACGGCGTTCCGCGCATGGCCCACTGATCGTAGGTTTGCAGGCCTGTGTTCTTGTCGGGCAAGCCATCTCCGTTCGTGTCGAGCGAGGCAGTGTAGTCCATGGCCTTCACTAGGTATGGCCATAGCTCTTCCAGATAGTCCTTGTCGCCGGTCCAGAGATAATCGCGGCAGGCCATCATCACGTACTGCGGATTCATGTCCACGCGGTTGAAACCATCGTCCACGTGGTCGAAGTCACCGTCGAAGTTGTGTGGCACCTGCCCTTTTTCGTTTTGGAACCTGATGATGCGCCTGCTCTGACTCAGCTTCAGTTCGGGAAACAGCGCAGCGACAGGATGGCTGCCCTGGTAATCGACGTCGGTGGTGCTGTGTCCACAGCATCCCAGACCTTCCCAGATGCCATAGCCCCCATCCTTGACCCACCAGGTATTGGTGATCATGGTTCCTAGTTGGCTCGACCAAACAAATGCTAGGGCCCCGCCCAAGGACGTATCGGCCAGTGTGCGCGCGAATGTCTCAGTCGCCTGGCGATGGCTGGCGTAATTGGCCACCAAATACTTGTTTACTTCGGCGGCATCCTTGAACCAGTTGGCGTACATGTGGCCAATGTCGCTTCCTTCAGTCGGCGTGGGGGCGCCAACAGAATGCGCATGCCGCGGCCGGGTGATGTGGTGTGGGAAAAACCAGCTCAGCGTGAAGCGAATCTCCCTGTGTTGCCCGGGTTCGAGCCTCACCATTGATGCCAAGGCACTGGTTCCCCATTTGAGGTGCTGTGGCGCGCGCCCTCGTGTTCCGGTAGGCGGCGCGAAGTTGCGCGCGAGTTCCTTCAACAACGCCTTCTTCGTGCTGAGGGTTCCGAATCCTTCGGGATCGGAGACTTGGGCATCGTCAAAAATGCGGCGGACAAGCACATCGGCAAAGAGGCGGCGCATCCAATCGTCCACTTCGGAACTTGAGAGCGCATCGATCTCGTCGCCGCTGAGCTGGAACTCATGGGAGATGTCTCGCGCAATTTCACTGTTGGGCAGCTTGCCGGTCTTGAAGATCCCTTCGAGTAAGGAAAGGCGTATCGCATGAAAACGCGGCGAGTCCCAGTGCAAACTGCCGGTGTATTGCTGGAATGTTCCGCTGATCCAGGAATGCTCGCCGTCGGTGAGCGACATGCACAGATTCCCGATCCCGGCCCGTTCCGGACCTTGTGGGTCCGCATCAGTGCGCTGAAGAATGCTGGTCGTGGCTCCATCGCGGCTGACAATATTGTTGAGCATTCGGCCTTCGAGCTCCGGAAAAAGCGGATTGTGCAGCAGCGAAATCAGCGAGGCTTCTACGGTGTTCCGTGAAGTGTTCTCAAGGGTGAAGACCATGTGAAATCCCGGCGTGGCAGAGGCACGCGTCTTGCCGGGAATGAATGGCGAGAACGCAATCGCGCTGACCCGAATTGGGATTGTCGAATCGTTGTAGGTGAGACCGGTCAGCGGAAACCAGGCCTCATAGTCGATGGATTCCACGTCGTGTACGTAGGGCAGCGAATAGAGATCGTTTTCCTCGCCGCTAAGATACAGCCGCCGCAATTGCGCGGACTCAGCTCCGGTCTTAGTCCGCAGAAGAAACCCGAGGTACTGCGACCTTAAGGGCTCGGCGCCTTCCGAGGTGTCGCGATGGCCAGCCCACGCGCCCGAATTGAAGATCTGCCATTCGTAAAATCCGCCATCTGGCCGAAGTTCGATAAAACCTGTGCCGATCCCACCCAAGGGAGCACCCGAACGCATTGCCATGCTTGCAGGGATTGTGATTGCGTCTGTTCCTGCCCCCACCTCGGGCTGACTGGAAACGCGAACTTGATACGGCGCGGCAACCGCAGTCGGCGATAACGGTGTTGCCAATGCTGCACTGGCGGTAGCTGCTGCCTGGAGGAATCGGCGTCGTGATGTTTTCATGGCGTCTTAATGAGCTCTTCTTGGCGTCAGGGATTTTACAGCCGAATCCTTCGCACCCAAGCCTTGTTTCATGGAATTGGCTCGGCTTCGAGCGTCAACACCTCGAAGGGCTTCAACTCCAGTGTGTG
>DATLKS010000001.1:0-7909 GCA_035538255.1 Terriglobales bacterium | reverse complement strand
GCCACACGGTATCCAGCAGTCCGGCTTGGTAGTACGCAAAGGCAAGTCTTATGTCGGCCGAATCGACCTCGCTGGAACTCCAGCCGCAAAGGTAAAAATTAGCCTCGTCTGGGGCGCTGGCGCTCAAGATCGGCAAGAGATCACGATCCCGACTCTGCATTCTAACTATGCAAGATTCCCGCTGAAATTTACGGCACTGTCGGACAGCGATGACGCGCGGCTGGAGATTGTGGGTACCGGCGCCGGTGCGTTCCATATTGGGACGGTCTCGCTAATGCCCGCGGACAATCTTCACGGCTTCCGCCCGGACACAATCGCTGTGCTCCGCCAACTGAACTCCGGCTTCTGGCGACTGCCCGGAGGGAATTTCCTTTCCGATTATGACTGGCATGTTGGAATCGGCGATCCCGACAAGCGGCCGCCTACCTGGGACTATGCATGGAACGCGATGCAACCCAACGACGTCGGCATGGACGAGTTGATGGAGATGTGCAGGCTGCTCGGGGTCGAGCCTTACATCACAGTGAATGCAGGTCTCGACGGCGCTGAATCGGCCGCAGAAGAAGTCGAGTACATCAACGGTTCGGCAAACACGCGTATGGGCGCATTGCGTGCGCGTAACGGACATCCCGAGCCATATCACGTTAAGTACTGGAATGTCGGCAATGAGCCCTATGGTTTTTGGGAAATCGGTTGGACGCCGCTGCGTTACTGGGTAATCAAGCATCGCGATTTCGTCAAAGCCATGCGTGCAGTCGATCCGTCCATCACGATCCTTGCCTCCGGTGCGATGCCGGACGAAATGACGGTGACCGGCAATGCTCGCATGGCAACCGGCAAAGTAATCGGCGAGTTCGGTACAGACGCTGACTGGACTGGCGGACTCTTCTCAAAATGTTGGGGCACATTCGATGGCGTGACCGAGCACTGGTACGCGCGCAGCGGTACGCGCTTCGATTTAGACATCGGCCAACACGACCCCTACAGCGGTGGGACGACCATGCCTCCGCGGTATGGATACGTTCCGGTAAAACAATCCTTAATCGAATGGGCTCGCGTGCCCTCGAACCGAGTTCGCGTGAAAGCGGAAGAGTGGGCACACTATCAGGAACTGTATCCCGCGATCAAAGATAAAAAGACTTTTCTCTCGATCGATGAGTGGGCATATACGGGCACACCGACAGATCTAAAACTCGCTCTGGCTTATGCGATGGTGCTGCAAGAGATGTTTCGGCATACGGACTTCATCAAGATGTCAGCTTTCACCATGGGCGTTTCTACGATCAACTTCAATGCGACTGATGCGAGCTTCAACACTACCGGATTGATGTTCAAACTCTACCGAGACCATTTGGGAACTATTCCGGTCGAGGTTAGTGGCAATTCTCCGCAACCTGTTCCCAAGTGGCCCGTCGGCGGCGAACAACCCGCGACCAGTCCTGGCAGCCCCACCTATCCGCTGGATATCTCCGCTGCGTTCACCGCTGACCGCAAGTTTCTAACTGTAGCGGTCGTCAATCCGACGGAAGAGCCTCAGTCACTCGGCTTGTATATCAAAGGCATCCACCCGGCCGGCCAGCCAAAGGTGTGGGAGATGACTGGAGCGAGTCCCGATGCTGCCAACGTGTTGGGCAAAGCTCCTGAGGTTCAGGTCACGGAGAAGGCTATGCCGGCCTCCGCGGAAACAGTGTCTGTACCTCCCGTCAGCATCAGTCTGTACCAATTTGCGACGGAGTCTGTCGCTGCAAATTCAGAACGGCGGTGAATTCACGCGTTTCAGCAGTGATGTATCAGCTTTAAGTACTAAGGCCCGGATAAGCGAGATTCCAATCATGGATCGGCGGAAATTTATTCATTTGCTAAGCGGACTCGCCGCGACGCCGCTTTTGAGATCGGTGGCAGGCTTCGCGCAAGCTGCAGCGCCAGCCGGAACACCAGCCTCCACATACCCGGACGGCTTCAACAAAATCACGGGGGATTACGCGAGCTTCTGCGCCATGCCGGAAAATGAGCGCGTGTTTTATGCGTTCCGCAACGGTCAGATCATTTCCGAGCGGTTCCATCCTGAAGACTACAAAGCTTCAGCATACGATCCACCCCAGCCCAATTTGCCGGTACCGGGCGGATCGCATGACGGCGTTCCCATGATTGCACCTGTCCCTGGATTACAGGGCGACGGGCCTTACAAACCAACTTGGGAATCACTTCTTGAGTACGAATGTCCGGAATGGTATCGCGATGTCAAGTTTGGAATTTGGAATCACTGGAGCCCGCAGTGCGTTCCCGAAGATGGCGACTGGTATGCGCGCAATATGTACATCCAAGGGCAAAAGCAATATCAGTTCCATCTTGACCATTACGGCTCTCCCACCCGCTTCGGCTACAAAGACCTTTGCGCGCAGTGGACGCTCCTGAATTGGGAACCATCGGAGCTCATGGATTTGTATGTGAGCGCGGGCGCGAAGTTCTTCGTTGCACTGGCCAACCATCACGATGGCTTCGACACTTGGGATTCGAAATTTCATCCATGGAATGCGGCCAGAATTGGTCCGCATCGAGACGTGATCGGCACGTGGGCAGCCGAAGCACGCAAGCGGAATTTGCGCTTCGGCGTGACTATCCACGCGGCGCGCAACTGGTGGTGGTTCCAACCTAGCCATGGAACCGACTCTTCTGGGACCTTTGCGGGCCAGCCCTACGACGGTCACTTAACCCTTGCCGACGGTCGCGGACAATGGTGGGAAGGCTTTGACCCGCAGAGACTGTATGCTCCAGCGCATCCCCTCGATGCGTTGAAAGATCCTTCCTACGTCAAAGACTTTTATGATCGCACTCGCGACCTGATTGATCAGCACGATCCTGATTTGCTTTACTTCGACAACACGCTTCTGCCTCTTGGCTGGGGAGGAATGAACATCGCCGCCTATTTTTACAACCGCAGCCTGGCGGTCCGCGGGGGCAAGTTGGAAGCAATCCTCAATGTGAAGGATGTTCCGCCAAATCTTTATAAGTCCGTAGTAGCTGACATAGAACGCGGCTTGACCACCGGTATCCAGACTTATCCCTGGCAATCTGAGACTTGCATCGGCCAATGGCATTATCAGCGCAAATTGTTCGACCGCGATGGCGAATACGGGGGTTATATGCTACCGGCGCAAGTCATTCACTGGATGGTCGACACCGTCAGCAAGAACGGAACATTCCTGCTCAACATCCCAGGCAAGCCGGACGGCACCATTGACCGAAAAGAAAGGCTCGTTCTCGAGCGCATTGGAGCATGGTTCAAGATCAATGGCGAAGCGATTTATGGTACCCGGCCGTGGCATGTCTATGGTGAAGGTCCGCACATGATTAAAGCAGGTTCCTTCCAGGGTCACTCCATACAACAGCTCGATGCGAGTGATATTCGCTACACCCGCAATAAGTTGGGGACCATTATTTATGCCATCGTGCTCGGATGGCCTGAGCACGACGTGATCCTTGGCTCATTCGGAGCGCGTGCTGCACACGATCCTCCAAAAGTAGCGAACGTGGAAATGCTGGGCTCGCCTGAAAAAATTTCCTTCAGACAAGCTGATGATGGATTGCACATCAACCGGCCTCAGCAGAAGCCGGCTTCAGATTACGCGATAGCTTTCAAGTTGAGCGTCGCCTAAACTACTAAGCGCTAACAGGCATTAAACCAATTTGGGAAATTGGTGTATATCGAACTGCGTAGCTGCAGCGGCGGCTTGAAAAATTGCTCAGGAGGCAAGCAGGCGAGTCAAGATGCATTCACGATTTCGATGGCTACTCATCTGTTCATTTGGCACATTGGTTCTGTCCGTATCGGCTCAGCAACCAAACTCATGCGCGAATTTGACGAGCTTTAAGGTGCCAAATGTCGAACTCACAAAAGCTGAAGCCGTTAAGGCCGGAACCACCGAGCCAAACCCCTGGGGACCAGGTCACAGTGCCCCGCTACCTGCATATTGCAGAGTCGAAGGCGTGATCAATCGCCGCACCGGTGTTGGTGGCGAGGAGTTCGGTATCAGGTTCGTGTTGGCAATGCCCGACAAGTGGAATCGCGACTTTCTGATGCAAGGCGGCGCCGGCAGCAACGGCGTGGTAATGCCGCCGCTGGGTCTGAATGCTGCGGGAGAGACACCTGGACTCATCCGTGGATTCGCGGTGGTCAGTACCGACAGTGGTCATAAGAGCCACCATCCAGGATTTGATTTTGGCTTCATGAAAGACCAGCAGGCCTATCTTGACTTCGCTTATCTGGCCAATGCCGAGGTTGCAACGCTTGCCAAACAAGTGATCGCGCAGTACTACGGCGAAACGCCGTCCTTCTCGTATTTTTCCGGATGCTCCACTGGCGGTCGTGAAGGCATGATCCTGTCGCAACGCTATCCTACAGTTTTTGACGGCATCATCTCCGGTGATCCCGCCATGCGCACCGGACTCTCCAATCTGGCAATTGGCAAATGGATTCCGATCGCGTTTAATCAGATCTCGCCGAAGCACTCCGACGGCAACCCGATCATCACCCAGGCGATCACCGACAATGACCGCAAGCTCATTTCAGATGGGCTGCTGAGGCAGTGCGATGCGAAAGATGGAGTAGCCGATGGGATGATTTCCGATCCTCTGGGATGCGACTTCGATCCTGCAATGCTGATGTGCCAGAATGGGAAAAACGAATCATGCATGACGCCGGAAAAAGTTGCTGCGATCAAGAAGGCGATGGGCGGCGCAAAAACAACCGGTGGAGTCCAGATCTATCCTGGGTTCCTATACGACACGGGGATTACCGCCAGCGGTCCCATTCGCGGAATTCTCTCGCCAGGCCCGGGAATATTTGGACCCGTAACAACTGCCATGGAAGTTGATGTTGAAAAGGAAGCGCTGCAAGACATCCAGCCACTCACGGATTCCGTGTCCACCAACCTATCGACCTTCTCTCAGCTTGGAGGCAAGCTGATCTTCTACCACGGCGATAGCGATCCGTGGTTCTCGCCGCTTGACACATTCGGTTACTACAAAGATATGGCAGCTGCGAATGGCGGACTCGAAGCGGTGTCAAAGTGGAGTCAGTTCTACTTTGTTCCGGGCATGGGGCACTGCGGCGGTGGTCAAGGACTTGACCAGTTCGACTTGCTGGGTGCAATGGTGGGGTGGGTGGAAAAAGGAAACGTGCCTCAATCAGTGATTGCGACTGGCAAGGCATTTCCAGGGCGGAGCCGTCCACTTTGCCCATATCCCAAACACGCTCAGTACAAAGGCCAGGGTGACACTCAAGACGCCAATAATTTTGAATGTCGTTGATGCTGGAGTGATAAACGTACAGTTCTTGCAA
The DNA here is from genome assembly GCA_035538255.1 of Terriglobales bacterium. Lineage (GTDB taxonomy): Bacteria > Acidobacteriota > Terriglobia > Terriglobales > Acidobacteriaceae > Gp1-AA112. The sequence goes on along the minus strand of DATLKS010000001.1, from coordinate 2,568 downwards.
CAGCGGCGGCACATGATGAGAGAGGCAGTCGCGACCCGCCGATCCAGAAGGAATTCAAATGAGAACCGCACTGGTATATGCCAGTGGCGAGGAAGATGGCGTGAAACTCTATCGCATATCCAGCGGTGCTGTTGTCGAAGCCGCTGGTCGATTTCATCTAGTGAGTGAATTGCGATCGCCGCAAGATTGGGACCGTGTGCTTTGTGACCCGGAACTGCATGCACGGGCACGCGCCGCCACCGCCAGACCGCCGATGAGGATGGACCCGGCGAACATTCTCGCGCCGGTTGTCAGCCAGGAAGTGTGGGCTGCGGGCGTGACCTACTACTGCAGCCGCAAGGCGCGGATAGAGGAAAGCCGGGGTACCGGGGGCGGAGACTTTTACGACCGCGTGTACGCGGCGGAACGTCCCGAATTGTTCTTCAAAGCGACGGGACGACGCGTTGTCGGCCCCGGACAGGCAGTGCGCATCCGTTCCGACGCCCACTGGTCGGTACCTGAACCGGAACTGACCCTATTTGCCAATACAGCCGGAACGATCATGGGATGCACCATCGGAAACGACATGAGCTCCGCGATATCGAAGGCGAAAATCCGCTTTATCTCCCGCAAGCGAAGGTGTATGCCGGTAGTTGCGCTCTTGGACCGTGCATCCTGCTCTGTCACGAACCGGAACGCAGCACCTCTATCCGTCTAGAAATATCGCGTGGCGGCGAGGTGGCGTTTGTTGGAAATACAACGCTGATGGAGCTCAAGCGTGGATTCAAGGAACTCGTGGAGTTCCTCTTTCGGGACAATATCTTTCCCGACGGCGTCTTCCTGATGACCGGAACGGGAATCGTTCCCGGCGACGATTTCACGCTTCGCAGCGGCGACGTTGTCCGAATCGAAATCGATGGGATTGGAAGGTTAGAGAACCACGTTGCCTGAAGGCGATCCGTGGAACGATCAGTCACGCGTGTAGGTTCCGTTCACAAGACGCAGAATCCCAAGCGGATTATCGCGCTGCAATTCGACGGGGAGGGCAGTATCGGGAAAATCCTGGTAGCAGACTGGACGAGCAAATCGCAGCATCGCCAATGTGCCGACCGAAGTCGAGCGGCTATCGGATGTCGCTGGGTATGGTCCGCTGTGGACGATTGCGTGGCAAACCTCCACGCCCGTGGGAGCGCCGTTGAACAGCAGGCGTCCGGCTTTGCTTTCAAGTACCCGGATCAGATCGGGAGCATCGACAAGGTCCTGCTCACTGCCATGGATAGTGGCGGTCAGATGGCCGCTCAGTCGCTCTGCCGCATCCACAAGATCATTCTTGCTGCCGTAATGGACAAGCAATGTCGTCGGTCCAAAGACTTCTTCCGCCAGTTCGGGGTGATCGAAGAAGTTTTCCAGCGAGACGCTGAAGATTGTTGCCGCGGTTGCAGCGCAGACGTCGCCGACGTCAACTTCAGTGCAGGCGATTAATTTCGCGTGCCCGTTCGCAATCCGCCGCTGCACGGACTCTTTGTACCTCGCAGCGATTCCGGGCGTGAGCATCTGTTGTGCCTGCAGGCCTCGAATGCCTGTGGTCAGCAGATCGACAAATTCGGTCGTGCCATCCTTGGGTACGAATAGCAGCCCTGGCTTGGTACAGAACTGGCCGGAACCCAAAGTGAATGACGTTTGCAGCGTTTTGGCAATCTGTGCGGTGCGCTCGCGCATCGCTCCGGGCAGCACAAAGACAGGATTGGTGCTTCCCATTTCGGCATAGCACGGGATTGGCTCCGGCCGCGCAGCGGCAAGCTTCATCAGAGCCTGACCTCCCGCCGCCGAGCCCGTGAATGCGATCGCCTTGATGGCCGCGTGCTTCGCAAGAGCGACGCCGACCTCAATGCCTGAATCGAAGAGCAACGAAAACACTCCAGGTGGCAGGCCGCTCTGCTCCACTGCCTTCTGAATAACCACTCCTACCAGTTCGCTTGTTCCCGGATGCGCCGGGTGCGCCTTTACAACGACCGGGTTCCCCGCGGCAAGGGCAGATGCCGTGTCGCCTCCAGCGACGGAGAACGCCAGCGGGAAGTTGCTCGCTCCGAACACAGCTACAGGCCCCAACGGGCGCAACATCGACCTAAGATCGGGGCGCGGTGGCTTTCGCTGAGGGTCTTCCTCATCAATCCGGGCATTCACCCAGGAACCTTCCTGCAACACATCGGCGAACAGCTTCATTTGCCCGGTCGTCCGGCCCATCTCAGCTTGTAAACGGGCCATCGGGAGACCGGTTTCAAGATTTGCGCGGGCGATGATTTCGGCCGTTGCCGCCGCGAGGTCATCTGCAATGCGGCACAGCAGGTCGGCCCGCGCTCGACCTGAAAGAGAGGAGAAAACCGAAAATGCTTCCGCCGCCAGTCGAGCGGCCTGCTCGATCTCCGGCTGGGTCGCCGCGTAAAACGTGGGTTGCAAATTGACGCCGTTCGTCGGATTTGTCGCTTGAAAGGATTCCCCCCCCTGCCCCGCACTGCGTCCGCCTATGAGAGAAACTCCCGACAGAGTGCTTTTGATCGTTGCCATTCGGTCATCCCCGTCGGCCATCAT